>MWBB01000021.1 GCA_002068835.1 Acidobacteria bacterium ADurb.Bin340
CCCGCCGCTCGCCCGGAGCCTGTACCGCTCCGTGGACCTGGATCACCCCATTCCTCCAGACCTCTATCAGGCCGTGGCCCAGGTGCTGGCCTTCGTCTATCGGATCCGGGGCGCCGCCTGAGGGAAAAGCCTGAGAGCACAAGCGTTCATGAACCTTTGAGAAGGAGCTTTGGCATTTTTCCCGGGAAGCCGAAACAATGGAGGACTGTACCCCGAGCCTCCGTGACCCCTGTCATCCCCCCCCATCTCCCGCCCCATCACCTCCTGCTGGTGGACGATGATCCCGTTCTGCGTGAGACCTTGTCGGAACTCCTGGCCAACGAGGGGTTCCGCGTCACGATCGCAGGATCCGGCGAGGAGGCCGAACGCCTGCTCCTCCAGGCCCGGCCATCCTTCGATCTGGTGCTGACGGACCTGGTCATGCCCGGCAAATCCGGAATGGATGTGCTGCGCACCGCCCTGAAGGTGGATCCCAGCTGCACCGTGCTGGTCCTGAGCGGCTTCGGCAGCGTGCGCGAAGCCACCGAGGCCATGGATCAGGGCGCCTACGGGATGGTGACGAAGCCCCTTCACCTGGATCAGTTCCGCAACATCCTCCGCCGCCTCATGGAACGCATCGAACTGATCCATGAGCGGGACGGTTTGAGGAAGCGGGTGGCGCAACTGGAAGCCCGGGTGGAGGAACTGGAAGCCACCCAGGGGCGCATGGAAATGCTGGCCCAGCGCATCAACCCCATCACGCCCGAGGGCAGGACGGACACCCTGAGTGATCTCGAACGCATCGCAGGCCTCCACGCCCGAGGCCTCCTTTCCGAAGAGCAATTCGAGGTGGCCAAGAAGTCGCTGATCGCGAAATGGCTCACATGAGAGGCGGGGGCCTCCGGCTCGCTCTGGCGGCGCTCCCGGCCCTGGTGCTCGTGGCCCAGCCTGCGCCACCTGCTCCTCGGTCGGATGCACAACTGGCGGATCTTCTCCGGGCCGCCCTGGGCTCTTCGGACACCCGAACGGCCGAAGAGGCCCTGAAGGCGGTCGGAACCCATCGGTTCACCTCGCTCCGCAGCCCCGAGCGTGAACTGTCCCTCTACGCCGAGGGTGTGCTGCTGGCCCGCCTGGGCCAGCCCGCTCGGGGCGCCCTCGCCCTGCGCAAACTGGAGCGCCTCTTCCCCCAGAGCCCCCACCTGGGGGAAGCCCAAGTGCTCCTGGCCCAGGAAGCGGTTTCGAAACGACGCTACAAGGAGGCGGAAACACGTCTGCGGCGGGCCATCCAGGCCGAGATCCCCGTGGAGTCCAAGCGCCGTGCCCAGGAGCTGCTGCTCTGGACTTTCGTGGCCCAGAAGCAGCCGGAGCGAGGCCTCCCGGTGGTGGATGCCCTCCACCCCCTCGGAGGCGCCAAACCCTCGGAGCAGGGCCTCGCGGCCATGGGAGAGATCCTGGCCCAGGCAGGACGCAGGACCGAAGCCGAAGCCGCGGTGGCTGAATTGGGAAGCCTCTACCCCGGCAGCCGCCTGCTCTCCCGGGCAGACCTCGCCATCGGCCGAATGCAGGGCCGCCTGGGCGATGCCCACGCCGCGGCCCAACGGTTCCAGGCCCTCATCCGGAATCAACCCGACAGCCCCGAGGCCGACGAGGCCCGCCTGGCCCTGGCCACCCTGCTCAGCGAGCAGAAACTGGCCCCGGACCAGGCCAAGACCTTCCCGACGCCGGAATCCCTCCTTTCGGAAATACGCCGCCTTGAGAACAAAGGCGAAGCCGCCGGCCGCACCCAGCTGGTCCAGCTTCGGCTCCACATGCAACAGGGCCGATGGAAGGAGGCCCTCGAGCTCATTGGCCGGATTCGCACCCAGCCCCCGGGGCCCGGAGGCCCAGCGCTGGAGACCTACCGGGGCCAAGCCCTGCGGGCCTATGCCCAGCAGCTGCTGGACGGCCATCAGCTGGATTCCCTCCTGCCCTTCCTGGATGCCGAAGGCGTGGGAAGCCTCACCGCCGAGCAGCGCCGGTTGACGGCCCAGGCCCTGGCGAGCACCGGCCTTCCCGAAGGCGCGGCGGCCGTGCTGCGGCTGGCCCCGGCCCGGGAACGGGCCGCGCTCCGCCAAGCCATCCTTGCTGCGACCTCGGCAGAGAGCCATCCCGCAACCGTACTGGGGCTCTCGGGTCCAACAGGAACACCTTTGGAACAACTGCTCCGGGCCGAGGCCGCCGTGACGCGGCAGGACTTCCAGACCGCCCGGATGGCCCTGCCCAAGGCTACGGCCGGACCGCGCCGGATCGCGGCCCTCCTGGCCCACCTTCGGCGTCCGCGCGCCCAGGACGAATCCCTGGCAACCCGCCGGAACGAAGCGGAAGGATGGCTGAGACAGGCCCGGGAACGGGGCTCCGACCGGGATCCCCTGGCCATCCTGGTGGCGGACCTCCGGGCCCAGTCCGGCGACTGGAAAGGCGCGCTGGCCCTGTACCCGCCCGCCCCGGCCCCGGAGCACCTGGGCTGGGTCGCCCTCATGCGCGCGACGGCCCTGGCCCGCCTGGGCCGGAAGGCGGAAGCGCAGGCGATCCTCAAGGCCGCCGAGGCTTCCGAGGCGTTCCGTATGGAGCGGAAGGCCCTGGCCCAGAGCCTCCTGCCCTGAAGCAACCGTGGAACCCGCCTTCTTCCGCGCCTGGGCCCCCCGTTCGCAGGGGCTGGCCAAGATCGCCCTGGCCGCCACGCTGTGGAGCAGCAGCGGACTCTTCATCAAGCTCCTGCCCCAGGGTGCCGCCACCCTGGCCTTCTGGCGCTCCCTGGTGGCCGCCCTCACCATCACGGGTATCCGGGCCCTTCAGGGAAGGCGCCCCCGGTTCCATGCAACCCGCCTGGAACTGCTGGGGGCCCTGTGCTACAGCGCGGTGCTGATCTGCTTCGTGGCGGCCACCAAGCTCACCACCGCGGCCAACGCGATCTTTCTCCAGTTCACCGCCCCCATCTACCTCCTGGTGCTGGAGCCGCTTGTCCTGGGAACCCGGCTGCAGCGGCAGGATCTGTGGGCCCTGCTGGCCTGCCTGGGCGGCATGGCCCTGTTCTTCCGGGAAGGCCTGGGTGGAGGCGCGCTGCTGGGCAATCTCCTGGGCATCGCATCCGGGATCAGCCTGGCCCTGGTTTCCCTCCTGATCAAAGTGCAGCGGTCCCGGGATGCCTCACGGGATCCCGCGCAGATCGTCTGGCTGGGCAACGGGCTGGTCGCCCTGCTCTGCATCCCCTGGGCCTTCCCCTCCATGGGCTTCGCCCCCGCCCACACCGCCGCCCTGGCCTACCTCGGGATCTTCCAGATCGGCATCGCCTACCTTCTGTTCACCTCGGGGCTGCGGCTCGTTTCGGCCACCGCCGCGATGATCACCAGCATCCTGGAGGCCGTCCTGAATCCCATCTGGGTCTTCCTGGGCACCGGGGAGCGCCCCTCGGGCTCCGCCCTCGCAGGCGCGGTCGTGGTGGTGGCCGTCCTGGCCTGGTACACCCTCGCCCACACGGAAACGAGGACCGCGCCGCCCGAACCGGTGGCCTGAAAGTTTTCTGGATCCCCGATCGGGATGCGCGTACTATGCCGCCATCCCCAACCCCAATTCGGTTCTGGATGCGTCGGTCCTCCCCGGATGCCCGAACTCCGCTGCTGGCCGGCGCTCCCCCGCCCACACACCTCCGTACCTGCGGAAGGTCCCCAAGGAGCCCGATATGGCCAAGATCCTCATCGTGGACGACGATCCGGACATCGTCGAAGCCAGCCAGCTCTTCCTGGAGAAGGAGGGACATACCGTCGCCAGCGCCGGAAGCCGCGCCGGAGGCATGGCCCAGGTGGAGGCCTTCCAGCCCGACCTCCTCATCCTCGACGTGATGATGGAGCAGCCGGATGACGGTTTCGTGATGGCCCAGGAGCTTCGCCGCCTCGGCAAACGTTTTCCGATCCTCATGCTCACCAGCGTCGCCACCGCGTCGGGCCTCGCCTTCGGCAAGGACGATGAGATGGTCCCCGTGGACGAGTTCATCCCCAAGCCCGTCGATCCCGCCACCCTGGTGAAAACGGTGGCCACCCTGCTCGCCCGCTAGGAGGCCCCCATGCTCATGACCGAACGTGACCGTGTGGCCGGAGAGATCAAGAACCTCGCGGATCGGCTGGGACACAACCGCACCGCCCTCATGCCCATCCTCCAGGAGGTGAAGGCCAAATACCACCGCGTGGACAGCTACGCCATGCAGGTGATCGCAGATGAACTGGGCATCCACCCTGTGGAGGTGTACAGCACCTCGTCGTTCTATGCATTCCTGGGGGATCGGCCCCAGGGCAAGTTCGTGATCCGCCTCTGCCGGACCATCTCCTGCGACATGGAAGGCAAGAATCGGGTGGCCCGGCAATTGGAGAACGATCTGGGCATCGCCTTCGGCGAAACCACGCGGGACGGCAAATTCACCCTGGAGTGGGCCAACTGCATGGGCATGTGCGACCAGGGCCCGGCCATGCTCGTGAACGACAAGGTGTTCACCAAGGTCACGCCCGAGCGCGTCCACGCCATCCTCGAGGACTGCCGCAAGGTCTTCGGCCAGCACGCCACGGAGCGCAAGGAGGTACACCTCGCATGAGCCAGCTTCCGACCTTCACCAGCATGAAAGCCGAAGACGGCCTCCGGAAGGCCCTCGGCATGCCCCGCCCCGATCTGATCGCGGAAATCAGCGCCTCCGGCCTCAAGGGCCGCGGCGGTGCAGGCTTCCCAACGGGCGTGAAGTGGAACTTCGCCGCCGCCGCCAAGGCCGACAGAAAGTACGTGGTCTGCAACGCTGACGAAGGCGAGCCCGGGACCTTCAAGGACCGGGTCATCCTCCAGGATCACGCCGATCTGGTCTTCGAAGGCATGACCATCGCCGGCAAGGCCATCGGGGCCAAGGAAGGCATCCTCTTCCTGCGGGGCGAATACACCTACCTCAAGACCCACCTGGAGGAGGCGCTGGCCCGCCGCCGGGAGGCCAAGCTCCTGGGCAAGGAGATCCTGGGCCAGGACTTCAATTTCGACATCCGCATCTTCATGGGCTCCGGCGCCTACATCTGCGGCGAGGAAACGGCCCTCATCGAATGCCTGGAAGGCTTCCGAGGAGAGCCCCGCAACCGGCCGCCCTTCCCTGTGAACACCGGATTCCTGGACCGCCCCACGGTGGTCAACAATGTGGAGACCCTGGCCTGGGCTGCCTGCATCCTCCAGAAGGGCTCCGACTGGTTCAAGAGCGTCGGGACCGAGAAATCCACCGGCATCAAGATTTTCAGCGTCTCGGGCGACTGCGCCAAGCCGGGCGTCTACGAATTCCCGCTGGGCATCACGGTGAAGGATCTTCTTCAGCAGGTGGGCGGCGCCGGCGCCCAGGCCGTCCAGATGGGCGGCGCCTCCGGGCTGTGCGTCCCCGCTTCGGAATTCGGCCGCCAGATCGCCTTCGAGGACATCCCCACCGGCGGCTCCGTAATCGTCTTCGGGCCCCAGCGGGACATGCTGGATGTGCTCCACAATTTCCTCGAATTCTTCGTGGATGAGTCCTGCGGGCAGTGCACGCCCTGCCGCCTCGGCAACCGCAAGCTGCTTGAAGGGGTGGAGATGCTCAAGGCCGGCGCCTGTTCCATGGCCTACCTCCAGGAGCTCTGCGCCCTGGGCGAAAGCATGCAGCTGGCCTCCAAGTGCGGCCTCGGCCAGAGCAGCCCCAATGCGTTCCTCTCCGTGATGAAGCACTTCCGCGCGGAGTTCATGGGACGCACCCACGGCTTCGTGAACGCGTGAAAGGAAGGAGCCACCCATGAGCACTCCCGCGCTTCAGGACCCCGCGCGCCGAACCCCGGCCAGCCAGCATTCCCTAGGCATCAAACCGCCGCCGGCCCCCGAAGCCATCGGCGGCCAGGTCACCCTCAGCATCGACGGCCAGGAGATCAAGGTCCCTCTGGGAACGACGATCCTTGAAGCCGCCACGAAGATGGGCATCCACATTCCGACCCTCTGCCACCATCCGGACCTCTGCGTGGCCGGGGTCTGCAGAGTCTGTTCGGTCGAAGTGGAAGGCATGCGCACCCTCCAGGCGGCCTGTGCCTTCCCCGTGACGGCGCCCATCAAGGTGAAGACCCACACCCAGAAGGTCCGCACCGCCCGCCGCCACATCGTGGACCTGCTCCTCTCCGACCATTACGGCGAGTGCTACGCCTGCCGCCGCAACAACAACTGTGAGCTGCAGAGCCTGGCCCGGGAGCATGGGGTGGATTTCTTCCGGTTCGGCCACCCCGTCAAGCCAGCCCACGAGATCGATGGCTCGAGCTATTCCGTGGTCCGCGACCTCAACAAGTGCGTGCTCTGCCGTCGCTGCGTCCGCACGTGCATCGACCTGCAGGAAGTCGGAACCATCGAAGTGGTGGGGCGCAGCGACCGGAGCCACATCAAGCCGTTCCTCGACAAGCCCCTGGGCGAAGTGGTCTGCATCAACTGCGGGCAGTGCATCAACCGCTGCCCCACAGGAGCCCTGCACGCCCAGGACTACACCGACGAGGTGTGGGCCGCCATCGACAACCCCGCGAAGCACGTGGTGATCCAGACGGCGCCCAGTCCCCGGGCAGCCATTGGTGAATGCTTCGGCCTGCCTGCGGGCCAGGCCCTCACCTTCGAACTGAACACAGCCCTGCGCCGCGCCGGCTTCGATCGGGTCTTCGACACCAACTTCTCCGCCGATCTCACCATCATGGAGGAAGGAACGGAGCTGCTCCTGCGCCTCAAAAAGGCCCTGCTGCTGCGCGAA
This sequence comes from Acidobacteria bacterium ADurb.Bin340, assembly GCA_002068835.1. Classification (GTDB taxonomy): domain Bacteria; phylum Acidobacteriota; class Holophagae; order Holophagales; family Holophagaceae; genus MWBB01. Next base: position 6,779 of record MWBB01000021.1, read on the forward strand.
CCCGCGGCCTTCCCCCAGTTCACCAGCTGCAGCCCGGGCTGGGTCAAGTTCCTGGAGCACTTCTACCCCGAGTACATCCCCAACCTCAGCACCGCCAAGAGCCCCCAGCAGATGTTCGGCGCGGTCATCAAGACCTACTACGCCGAAAAGCACGGCATCGACCCCAAGGACATCGTGACCGTGGCCCTGATGCCCTGCTCCGCCAAGAAGTTCGAATGCAACCGGCCCGAAATGGATTCCAGCGGCTTCAAGGATGTGGACTACGGGCTCACGACCCGGGAACTGGCCAAGATGATCCACGAAGCCGGCATCGACCTCCCCCGGATGCCCAAGTCGGATTTCGATGCCCCCTTCGGCACCGCCACGGGTTCCGGCGTCATCTTCGGAGCCACCGGCGGCGTGATGGAAGCGGCCCTCCGCACCGTCATCGAACTGGTGACGGGCAAGAAGGTGGAAGACCTCTTCGAGCACGCGGACATCAAGCCCGTCCGAGGCTTCGAGGGTGTGCGGTACGTTGAGCTCCCCATCACCGAAGTCGGCCCCGTTCCTGAAATACTGGCCCATCTCTTCCCGCACTGGGCTTTCCTCAAGGGCCAGACCCTCAAGCTGGCCGTGGCCCACGGGACCGCCAATGCGAAGAAGGTGATGGAGGACATCAAGCGGGGCGGTCCGATGTCCAAGTGCCATTTCATCGAATTCATGGGATGCCCCGGAGGCTGCATCGGCGGGGGCGGCCAACCCATTCCCACCAGCCCGGAGATCCGGGAGGCCAGGGCCCGGGCCATCTACGCGGAAGACAGCGCCTATGCCGTCCGGAAATCCCACGAAAACCCGGACATCGGGCGGATCTACCAGGAATTCCTCAAGGAAGGTCCCTGCGGCCACCGGAGCCACGAGCTCCTGCACACCCACTACACCGTCCGCGGGAAGTACATCGAATAGCGGATTCCCCCCTCCGGGGCCGTACCGGAAATCCCCCGGTGCAGCCCCGGAAGGCTGTGGGACACTGCAGGACTCCCCGGTGAGGTCATGGTCGAGCTCAACCCGAACCTCCATTACCTGAGCACTTTCGACGGAGAGCGTCCCGACCTCTTTCCCGAGGACGAGCAGGCCGTTCTCGACGATGTGAACCGCAGGGTGGCTGCGAAAGCCTCGCTGGGCGAACTGATGGAATTCCTCTTCGGGGCCATCCAGGCCCTCTATCCCTGCGATCGCATTGGCGTGGCCTTCGTGGAGGACGGCGGGCGGCGCATCGCGGCTCATTGGGCCAGGGCGCTGTACGACCCCCTGCTGCTGAAGCCCGGGTACGCCGAGGACCTCGCCGGCAGCTCCCTCCAATCCGTCATCGCCGAGGGGAGCTCCCGCATCATCTACGATCTCGTGCGCTACGAGGAGGAGCATCCCCGGAGCGCTTCCACCCGGCTCCTGGTGCGCGAGGGTGTCCACAGCAGCATGACCTGCCCGCTGCTGGTGGAAGGCCGGGCCTTCGGGGTGATGTTCCTCAGCTCCCGGGAAGCGAAGGTCTACACGCCCTACCACGCCCGCCTGTGGCGCGTCCTTGCGGAACGCATCTCCCAGGCGGTGGAGAAGGTCTGGCGCATCGAGGAACTCACCACCGCCAACCAGGCCTACAACGAGGTGCTGGCCTTCGTGAGCCACGAACTGAAGAACCCCATCGCCAGCATGATCACGGATGCCCGGGTGCTGTCCCAGGGCTACCTGGGCGAGATGGACCCCAAGCATGTGGCCAAGCTGGAGCGCCTGATCCGCAAAGGCACCTACCTGCTGGACCTCATCCGCGAATACCTGGATCTGGCCCGTATGGAAGGCGGGCACCTGCATCTGCGCCCCGCAGAGATCAGCCTGGTAGATGAGGTGCTGGAGCCCGCCGTGGACCTGGTACTTCCCCTGATTCTGGAAAAGGGGATGACCCTGGAACGCTACTATCCCGAGCGCCCTCTCCCCGTGGCCTGCGACGCGTCCCTCCTCAAGATCGTGGCGGTGAACCTGCTGGGCAACGCCGCCAAGTACGGGCGCGAAAAGGGCGTCATCCGCCTGCGCTACGATCGCTTTCCCGATCGCGCGTCCGTGTCGGTGTGGAACGAGGGCCCGGGCTTCCCACCCGAAGAGCGCAGCCGCCTCTTCCGCAAGTTCAGCCGCCTCCAGACCCCGGAACTGAAGGCCCAGAAGGGTACGGGCGTGGGGCTCTACACCGCCTGGCGCATCGTGAACCTCCACGGCGGCCATGTGGATGCCCGCAGCAGGGTGGGGAGCTGGGCCGAATTCGATTTCGACGTGCCCCAACCCCTGCCCGAGGCCGCGCCCGAGTGAATGTGGGAGGATGGAGGCACCCCTTCGGAGGCCTTCATGTCCGACCCCCTGAGCCTGGCCTACGCCCCCGCTGCCGAGGGATTCGAGACCCTCGGCCTCCTGCCCCGCATGGCCAACCGCCACGGACTGGTGGCCGGCGCCACGGGCACCGGCAAGACCGTGACCCTGCGCGTGATGGCCGAAGCCTTCTCGCGCCTCGGCGTACCGGTCTTCATGGCGGATGTGAAGGGCGATCTCTCGGGCCTGGCCCAGCCTGGCGCCCCCAGCGCCAAGCTCTCGGAACGGCTGGCCATGCTGAAGCTTGGCGATCTGGCCTTCGAGGCTACGCCCGTCGTGTTCTGGGACCTTTTCGGCGAGCAGGGCCACCCCGTGCGCACCACCGTGTCCGACATGGGCCCCCTGCTCCTGGGCCGCCTGCTGAACCTCAACGAAACCCAGGCCGGCGTGCTGTCCCTGGTGTTCCGGGTGGCGGACGACCAAGGGCTGCTCCTGCTGGACCTCAAGGACCTCCGCGCCATGCTCACCCATGTGGCCGAGCACGCCTCCGAGCTGAAGGCCACCTACGGCAATGTGAGCGCCGCCAGCGTGGGTGCCATCCAGCGGTCCCTCCTGGCCCTGGAGGACCAGGGCGGCGACCGCTTCTTCGGCGAACCTGCCCTGAACCTGGACGACCTGCTGCAGACTGATGCCCAGGGGCGCGGCATCGTGAACCTGCTGGCGGCGGACCGCCTCATGCAGTCGCCCAAGGTCTACGCCACCTTCCTCCTCTGGCTGCTGTCGGAATTGTTCGAACAGCTGCCGGAGGTGGGCGACCCCGAAAAGCCCCGTCTGGTCTTCTTCTTCGACGAAGCCCATCTGGTCTTCGAGGATGCGCCCGAAGCCCTGCTGGACAAGATCGAGCAGGTGGTGCGCCTCGTACGCTCCAAGGGCGTGGGCGTCTACTTCTGCAGCCAGAACCCGCTCGACATCCCGGAAAAGGTGCTGGGCCAGCTCGGCAACCGCGTGCAGCACGCGCTGCGCGCCTTCACGCCCCGGGACCAGAAGGCCGTGCGGGCCGCCGCCGAGACCTTCCGCAGCAACCCGGAGCTGGACGTGGCCACGGTCATCACCGAACTGGGCGTGGGCGAAGCCCTGGTGAGCTTCCTGGATGCCAAGGGCACGCCCGGCATCGTGCGCCGGGCCTGGATCGCCCCGCCCCAGAGCCAGTTCCCGCCCCTGGATGCCACCCAGCGGCGGCAGGTGATGGCGGCCTCGCCCATCCGGGGCATCTACGACGAAACCGTGGACCGGGAAAGCGCCTTCGAGCTGCTGAAGGCCCGGGCCGAGGCCCGGACCCCGCAGGAGCCTGAAACGCCCCGGCCCCCCAAGGAGCCTGCCCGGAGGACGGACAGCACCCTGGAATCCCTTGGCAAGAGCATCGCCCGGGCTGCCGGAAGTACGCTGGGCCGCGCCCTGGTGCGGGGGGTGCTCGGTTCCATCTTCGGCGGCAGCAAGCGCAAGAGCATCTTCTGATGGCTTGATGGCCCGCCACCGCGGTTCCCCGAAACTCCTGGCCCTGGTCCTCCTGGGCATGGCCTGGGGCTGCCGGGGACCGTTGCCCCAACCTCCCAGGCCACCCGGGGTTGCCGGAGCGCCGGTTCCCCTGGCCCGCCTCGGCTTCGCCCTCCAGGCGGGTGCCTTTGCCCGGGTGGAAAACGCCGCCCGTCTGGCGGAGCGCCTCCAGGGCGAAGGGCTGGACGCCACCTACTTCAAGGCGCCCGATGGCCTCCACAAGGTGCGTTTCGGAGACTTCCCCACCCGCAAGGCGGCCCGTCAGCGGGGCGAAGCCCTGACGAGGTTGGGGATCCTGGAGGTCTTTTTCGTGGTCGCGCCGGAGGCCCGGCCCCTGGAAACGCCGGAGGATCCCGACGCCCTGAGGGCGGCCCTGGCCCGCACCGCCCGCAGCTACACAGGCCTGCCCTACCTCTGGGGCGGCACCGATCCCAGCCAGGGCTTCGACTGCAGCGGCCTCACCTGGACCACCTACCGCCTGAACGGCCTGGCCCTGCCCCGCAGTTCACACACCCAATGGGACGCAGGCCGCGCCGTGGACGCGGAGGATCTCCGCACCGGGGACCTGGTCTTCTTCGCCACGGGCCGCAGCGGACGCGTGAGCCATGTGGGGCTCTACCTCAGCGGGGGCCGTTTCATCCACGCCCCCAGCCAGGGCGGCCGCATCGGCGAAGCCGCCCTGGACGAGCCCTACTACCGCGACCGCTACCTGGGCGGGCGCCGCTACTTCTGATCCCCCACGGACCAGACCCAATCGCCCTGCTCCAGGCGCGCGAGGCGTTCCACCGAGGCCTCCGGATAGGCGCCGCCGTCATCTGTCAGGTTCCACCCCACGCTGTGAAGCCGATAGCCCGTGGCCGTGCGTGCGTATCGGTCCGGGAGGCCCTCCAGCAGCCCCGGCCGCACATTCGGGAGGTGGGCCGGCACCAGCGCCTCCAACGATTCGGGATAGCTCCCCTGCGCCAGGCGGTGCCGCTCCAGCCCACAGGCCAGCCGCGCATGGTCGAGGCCCACCTGGACGCGGGCCATTCGATCGGTTTGCCCCAGCAGCGCCGGAAGGTAGGCCACCTGCATCCGGCCTCGCCAGGAAGTCATGAAGTCCGTCCATTCCCCAATCGCATTTTTGTGGACCGTCACGCCCACCCAATGCCGGGCCTCGTCCAAGGGCTTATCGAACAGCTTGAGGGCGAGGCGCTCCGAGCTCGCCAGACCTTCGTAACGCCATCCTTTGGGAACCACGAGGCTGGGAAAGACCCAGGTCCACCGGGGCCCGTTCCCCGCGGCGAGATGACGCTCCGGGAGCCAGGTTGAGGCCAGGATGGCCTCGTGACTGATCTGGCTCCCGACCCGCTCGAACCGCAGCGACTGGCGATAGGACGCCACCAGATCCAGGGGCTCCAGGCCGGCCTGGAGCCGGGCGAGCTGTTCCGGGGACCAGCGTTGATCCTGGAGCCCTTCCCAGATGGGCTGGAGGATCATATTGGTCCATGCGATCCGCAGAAGCTGGGAAATCAGATGCGGTTCCTTCTGGAGGTGCTGGGCCACCCGCAGCCCCAGCAGCACATCCCGCAGGGCGTCCTCGCTGCGGCCCTCCCGCAGGGCCACCAGGCTGCGCAGGCGCAGGACGCGGGCCCCGTTGCGCCATCCCAAGAGGGCCGGAATCGGCAGGTTCTCCGTAACCCCGTATTCCTGGACGAGACGGCACTGGGGCCGCTGCGCGGCCTCCGCGAGGTCCTTCAGGGGCTGCTCGTACGCCGCCAGCAGGGAGGAAAGCGTCTGGCCTTCCAGCGCGGTGTCCAGGGACCCGAGATCCGCCCGAACCCCCTGCTGCCAATCGCCGAACCGCTGCTCGTCCAGCACGGCCTTGGGAAGGGGTGGTGCCAGAGGCACCCCTGGATCACCCAAACTGGCCGCCACGGCTGGATGAGCTGCGAAATTCTCCGCCTCCGGCACCACCGGCGGCGCGAAGGTGGACAGGTCGAAGGCCGCGCCCGCAGCCCGCCGTTCGGCCTTCCACCGTTCCCAGGCCCGCTTGCCGCGGAAGTTCTCGACGGTGTGGAAAGCCACCAGCAGGGCGGCCAAGCCGCCCAGGGTCCACAGGGATCGACGCAGGATCGGGCGCATGGGAACTCCTTCGGAAGGACTACCGGACGGGGAAACCCGGGTTACAGGTCCGCCAGACGCCGCTCCGCCTGACGGCGGACCGACGGAGCAAGACGGCCTTCGGCCAGGAGGCGCCGCAGGGCCTCCGCGGCCCGCCGCTGGCGGAGGGCCACCAGCAGGTCCACCAGGGCCACCTGGACTTCGGGCCGATCCTGGCTCCGCAGGGCCGCCTCCACCCGACCGTCCCGGTCGCCCTCCGGGGCGGCCAGGTAGAGGGCCTCCACCGCCGCCAGCCGCACGGCGGTGCTGGAATCCTGGGCGATGCGGTCCAGCAGGGCCTCGGCCAGATCCTCATCCTGGGGCCCGTAGGCGGCGAACGTCACACGCTGGAGCCGCTGAATGTCGCTGCCTCGGCTGAAATCCAGGGGCGCAGGCCCGCTCAACCCCCAGCCGCGCCCGGCGGCAAAACCGAGCCCCGCCAGCAGCAGCGCCGCAGCGGCCCAGCCCATCCATGCGGACACCCGTCGGCGGGGGAGGCGCGCCGCGAAGCGCCGGGCGAGGCCTTCGGGCACGGGCGGATCCGGCAGCGAGGCCAGCCCGGTCCAGAGGCGGGCCAACTCCCGGCAGTCGGCGCAGGCTGCCAGATGGGCCTCGATCTCCGGGCTCGGAACCTGGGTTTTCAGGACCTCCAGCACGTCTTCACACCTCATCCCGACACCTCCCCATCCCCGTGAAACTGGGCCCGCAGCGCCTGGAGGGCCCGATGGACCCGCACCTTCAGCGCCCCCGCCGAGCAGTCATAGAGCGCCGCCAGCTCGGTGTAGGACAAATCCGGATCCCGGCTCAGCAGCAGCAGTTCCCGCTGCTCGAAGGACAGGCGGGCCAAGGCCGTCTCCAACCGCGCGTGGTCCTGTCGGGCCTCCGCGTGGGCGTGGGGATCGGCACCCTCGTCGTGGAGCTCCGCGGCTTCCAGCGGAGCCAACGGTTCCCGCCCCCGTCGGCTGTGATGATCCGCCAGCAGGTTGCGGGCGATGCGGTAGAGCCAAGGCCGGAAGGGTGAGCGGGCATCGAAGGTGGCTGCGTGGCGCAGGACACGGAGAAAGGCCTCCTGCACCAGATCCTCCGCCGCTGCGGGATGGCCGGTCATGCGTAGCAGGAAGCCGTAGAGGGGCCGGTGGTGACGCTCAAACAGACCCGTCATCGCCTCCGGTTGACCGGCGGCGACCTGGGCCATGAGCGCGGCGTCCTCCACAGCATGCCTCCCCTGGGATTACCGCCGTTCCTCCGGCGGGTTACACCCCACCCACCGCATCCCGGAGGGCTTCCAGATCCTTCACCAGCTCCGCGGCATCGTTCCGCTCGTGGAGCCTGTGGCGGAAGCTGCTGCCGCCGGGCAGGCCCTTGCTGATCCACCCGCCCAGCTTCTTGATCTTGTGCAGGGCTTCCCGCTCGTCCAGGAGTTCCCGCAAGTGGGCCAGGAGCCGCAGCATCACGTCCACCTTCATGCCCGGGGTCACCACCAGGTCCGGCTCCAGGATCTGGCGGAACAGGAAGGGGTTGTAGAGGGCCCCCCGCCCGATCATCACGCCATGGCAGCCCGTCTCCCGCTGCATGCGGTGGGCGTCTTCCGCCGTGAGCACATCGCCGTTGCCGATGATGGGGTAGGCGGGCGCCAGCTCCACGGCCCGCGCGATGAGGGTCCAGTCCGCATGCCCTTCGTACTGCTGGGCCCGGGTGCGGGGATGGATGGCCAATCCCTGGACGCCCACCGCCTCGAACATGCGCAGGAAATCCCGGTATTCCTCCCGCTGCTTCTGGCTGGCATCCCATCCGGCCCGCATCTTCACGGTCACGGGGATCTTCACGGCCTTCACGATGGCCGACACGCAGGCCTCCGCCAGCCGTAGGTCCCGCAGCAGGGCGCTGCCGGCGCCGCCCTTGGTGACGTTGCTGGCCGGACACCCCATGTTCAGGTCCACCACATCCGCTCCGGCGGCCTCGCACATCCGCGCCGCCTCGGCCAGGTGCTCGGGGTCCGAACCCGCCACCTGCATGGCGTAGGGCCGCTCCCCCTCCGAAGCCATCATGCGCTCCGCCTTGCGGGCATGGCGGATGAGCGCCTCGCTGCTGATCATTTCCGATACCGTGAGCCCCACACCGCCCACCTCCCGGATCATGCGGCGGAAGGGCTGGTCGGTGATCTCGTGCAGCGGAGCCATCACCAGCGGCGGCGAAACCACCACAGGCCCGAAGGCGAAGGAATCATGGGGAAAAGCCACGGGTGCAAGACCTCCGGAAACCGTCAGTTTATTCCGGCAGACGCCCCAGCCAGCCCTCGATGCGGCGGTGGGCGCGGTGGATCCAGGCGCCTTCGCCCAGGAACATCAGGATGCAGTGCCCGTGGATGGCCTCCAGGCCCAGCTCCTCGGCCCGTGCCAGCACCGCGGGGCTTTCGGCGCCGGGTTGCAGCCACAGGCGCCGGATGCCCGCCGAGGCCGCATCCTCCAGCGCCTTCAGCGTCTGGGCCGGAGGCACCACCAGCACGGCGGTTTCCGCCTGGCCCGCCAAAGCCGAGAGGCTGGGGACGCAGGGCAGGCCTTCGAGGGTTTCGGCCTCGGGGTGGACGGGGCGCGCTTCATGGCCCGCGCGGATCAGGCTCCGCAGCACGGTGGCGCCGAAGCGCTTGCCGCTGCGGGAGGCGCCCAGCAGAGCCACCCGGCGCTCCGCCAGGAACGCATCGATCTGGGCCTGGCTTGCCACCTCAGCGGCGCCCGGCGGGTTCCTGGAGGTTGGCCAGGAACTCGTCGTTGGTCTTGGCCTTGCCCAGGCGGTCCAGCAGGAGTTCCATGCTCTCCACCGGGCCGCTGCCGGCGAGGACCTTGCGCAGCACCCAGATCTTCTGGAGGCGCGGCGGTTCGATGAGCAGATCCTCCTTGCGGGTGCCGCTCTTGAAGATGTCCATGGCCGGGAAGATGCGCTTGTCGCTGAGCTTGCGGTCCAGCACGATCTCGCTGTTGCCCGTGCCCTTGAACTCCTCGAAGATCACGTCGTCCATGCGGCTGCCGGTCTCGATGAGGGCGGTGGCGATGATGGTCAGGCTTCCGCCCCCTTCGATGTTGCGGGCCGCGCCGAAGAAGCGCTTGGGCCGCTGGAGGGCGTTGGAGTCCACGCCGCCGGAGAGCACCTTGCCGCTGGGAGGCACCACGGTGTTGTAGGCCCGGGCCAAGCGGGTGATGGAATCCAGGAGGATCACCACATCCTTCTTGTGTTCCACCAGGCGCTTGGCCTTCTCGATGACCATTTCGGCCACCTGGACATGGCGGGTGGCGGGTTCGTCGAAGGTGGAGGAAATCACCTCGCCCCTCACGTTCCGTTCCATGTCCGTGACCTCCTCGGGCCGCTCGTCGATGAGCAGCACGATGAGGAAGACCTCCGGATGGTTGGCGGTGATGGAGTTGGCGATGTTCTGCAGCAGCACGGTCTTGCCCGTGCGGGGCGGCGCCACGATGAGGGCGCGCTGCCCCTTGCCCAGAGGCGTCATCAGATCCATGACCCGGGTGCTCAGTTCCTGGGCATCCCGCTCCATCTTCAGGTGATGGGTGGGATAGAGGGGCACCAGGTTGTCGAAGTGCGTGCGCTCCCGGGTCAGGCCCGGGGGATCGAAGTTGATGGCTTCCACCTTGAGCAGGGCGAAGAACTTCTCCTCGCCCTTGGGGGGCCGCACCACGCCGCTGAGGGTGTCGCCGCTGCGCAGGCCGAACTTGCGGATCTGGCTGGGGGACACATAGATGTCGTCGGCCCCGGCCAGGTAGTTGTATTCGGGAGCCCGCAGGAAGCCGAAGCCTTCGGGCAGCACCTCCAGAACGCCTTCCGCGAAGAAGTGCCCATCCCGGGTGGCCTGGGCCTCCAGCAGCCGGAAGATCAATTCCTGCTTGCGCATGGAGAGGGGACTCTCGATGCCGTGGGCCTTGGCCATCTCCGCCAACCGGCCGATGGACTGCTCCTTCAGCTCTTGCAAGCTCAGGGCATGGGACATGGGGGTCTCGGTAGCCATGGGAATGATCACTCCCCTATCGGGGTCAGAACGCAGCGGCATGAATTCAGTGCAAGGCCCCAGTATGCCCCAGGCCATCCAGGAGTGGCTACCGAGCCCCCTCCACGAAAGCCTTGAGCCGCGCGGCGAAGGCCTTGGGATCCTCCACGGGGAAGGCATGGCCGATGCCCGGCACCACCTCGAAGCGGGCATGGGGGATGCCTCGGGCCGTCTCCAGGCATTTCCAGGGGGGCGTCAGGAGATCCTCGGCGCCGCAGAGCAGCAGAAGGGGATCCCGGATGCGGTCGAGGCGATCCCGGAGGTCCCACTCCAGCACCCCGGCCATCTGGGCCTTGGCGCCAGCCAGCGCGGCTTCCTGGGCTTCGTTCCCGGCATTCCGCAGGTCGCCCCGCCCCCCGGAAATCACCTGGTGGTAGGCCCGGAGCACCCCGTGGCGCTGTTCCAGGAAACGGTCGCCCCACAGGTAGGGGGCCACCGCGTCGAACTGCATCAGGGGACCGCCCACCTCCAGGCACTGGATCCAGTGGAGGATCCTCAGGCGGGTGGTGAAGTCGATGCGGGGCATGCAACTGGTGAGCATGGCCCCGGCGAAAGCGCCGGGGTGGGCGGCCAGCAACTCCAGGGAGACGCTGGAACCATTGGAAAGCCCCACGAGCCAGGGCTTGCGGAGTCCCAGGCCCTCCAGCAGGGCCCAGGCATCTTCGGCATGCTGGGCCACCGGATAGGCTCCCCCGAAGGGTGCACGGGTACGCCCCTGGCCTCGCATGTCCCAGGTGAGCACCCGGAAATCTGCCGTGAGGCCCGGGAGCACACCGGCCCACATGGTGGTGTCGGAGAGCAGCCCATTGAGGCAGACCACCCAAGGGCCCGAGGGGTTGCCCTGGATCCGGTAGTGCAGCCGCACACCATCCGGCAGGTCCAGGAAGGTGGGATCGGGACGCTTCATGGGCGGTCCCCGGAGCTTTCAAGCAGCCGGAACCCGCCCCGCTCATAGGCCAGCAGGGCCCACCCCGCAGGTGGGAACGCCACTTGGTGCCCCGCCAGGTGGGAAACCAGGTCCGACACCAACGGTTGGTGGGTGACGAGGGCCAATCCCTCATCCCGGGAAAGCCCCTCCAGCCGCGCCCGCAGGCCCATCTCCACAAGAGGAGCGGAACCGGAGGGCACCAGTTCCGGCCAGGACTCCATCTCCGGGTTCCCGCCCACCCAGGCCTTGGCGAGCAGTCCCGCGGTCTGCTGGGCCCGCAGGTAGGGGCTGGCCAGAAGGATGCGCGGGCAGGAAATGCGGGCCGGAAGCCCCTGGAAAACGGTCCGGCACCGGGCACGGCCCTCATCAGTCAGGGAGCGATCCCCATCCGCTCGACCGGGCCGGGGATCCTCCGCCGGGCCGTGCCGGACCACCAGGAGGCGCACCACCTCAGCGCCCGCCAGGGCTGCCGTGGAGCAGCGCTTCGGGGCTCGCATCCTCCTCCTGGGGTGGCTGGGCCACGCGTCCCCATTCCCGGGTTTCAGCCCCCTGGGCGGCCAATCTGGCCTTGGCTTCCTGGATCTGCTGATGGGCTTCGGGGGTCGAAGGGGCCTTGGGCATCGAGCCTGGCTTGAAGGCGAGGCGGAGCAGATCCTTGGGCTCGGTGGCCCCCGTGGCGAGAAGCCCCGTCACCCGATCCACTTCGGCCCACTCCATGCCTTCCGGAGCCTCGAACTCCTCCCGGGAGGTGGTGGGCAGGGCCACCCGCATGAAGTCCACCCAGATGGGCAAGGCCACGCGGCCGCCATCGGCTCCGCCCCGGTAGATCGTCTTCTTGGTATCGAGCCCCACCCAGACTCCGCACGCGATGCGGGTGCTGTAGCCCAGGAACCAGGCATCAGTGTGATCATCCGTGGTGCCCGTCTTGCCGGCCACGGGCCATTGCAGATCGTTGGACCGGGCGCCCGTGCCCCGCTGGGCCACGCCCTGGAGGCATTGGGTGACCTGGAAGGCCGTCATGGGGTCCACGACCTCCTCACCCTCTCCTCCCGCATGGTTCTCGAGCACCCGGCCGCTTCGGTCGACGATCTTGCGGATGAGGAACGGCGGGGGTGTCTGCTTGCCCTGGTTCGCCAGGGTTCCGTACCCTCGCACCATGTCCTTCAGGGTGAGATCCGAAGCGCCCAGGGCGCTGCTCGGGTAGGGCTGGATGGTGCCGCCGACGCCACAGGCCCGGGCGAACGCGATCATGGCTTCGGGACCAGTGGCCTCGAGGGTGCGAACGGCCGGCACGTTGCGGCTGTCCCGCAGCGCCTCCCAGATCGGGATGGGCCCCCAGAAATCCCGTTCGTAGTTCTTGGGCTCGTAGACACCGCTGCCGAAGGTGTAGCGCACCGGCGCATCATCCACCATCGATGCAGGCGTCTGCCCCAGCATGAAGGCAGCGCCGTACACAAAAGCCTTCATGGTGGACCCCACCTGCCGCTCCGCCTGCACGGCCCGGTTGAACTTGCTGCGGCGGAAATCGTAGCCCCCCACCATGGCCCGGATTTCGCCGGTGGCGGGCTCCACGGCCAGCAGGGCCGCCTCCACATCGGGCTCCTGGTCCAGTTCCAGCTCCTGGGGAACCCCTTCTGGCGAGGCCTTCTTCACCGAGAACAAGGGAGCGGCCCCCCGCGGCAGCAGCTTCTGCAGATCCTTTCCAGCCCAGGCGAACGCGGCGGCAGGCACCGTGATCACCCGCTTGGCCGCCCGGACCGTGGCCGCATCCTTGGACCAGCCCAGGATGATGCCTTGAACCGGATCGCCCGGTTCGAAGAAACGGTTCCATCCCGGCAGTTCGGTCGTATCGGGTTCCAGCACGAACTGCAGCCCGTCCTTGCGGAAGCCCCGGCGGCGATCCACGGCCTTGAGCCCTTTGCGCACCGCATCGTTGGCAGCCTGCTGCCACACGGAATCGATGGTGGTGTGGACCTCCAACCCGCCCGTGAGCACCGTCTCGCGCCCGTACTTCTCGTAGAGGTACTTGCGGACTTCCTCCACCGCGTAGGGTGCCACCTGTTCCTCGGCGGCATTGCCCCGGGCCAGCCGGATGGAGCGCTCCATGAGGATCTTGGCGTCGCTGCCCTTCAGATAGCCTTCCGCCACCATGCGGTTCAGGACCACGTTCCGGCGCTGGAGGACCAGTTCACGGGTGCGGGGCTTGGTGGAATAGGGGTAGAGCCAGTTGGCGTTGGGCAGGATCCCCACCAGCAGCGCGCACTCCTCCACATTGAGCTGAGGGGCGCTCTTCCCGAAGTAGAACTGGGCCGCCGCCTCGATGCCGTAGCGCCCGCCCCCGAAGTACACCTCGTTGGCGTAGGACTCCATGATCTGCTTCTTGGTGTAGGCCTTCTCCAGCTTGCGGGCCAGGATCACCTCCTGGATCTTGCGGTTGAGCTTCTTCTGGCGCTTGCCCGTGACGGTGCGGACCAGCTGCATCGTGAGGGTCGAGGCGCCTTCGCGCCGCCGCCCGAAACTGGTGGCGAAATTCCAGCCCGCGCGCATGACGCCCCGGGGCGAAACCCCGCTGTGGCTCCAGAAATCCGCATCCTCCGTGGCCACCAGGGCATTCACGAAGGCCTTGGGGATATCGCCGTAAGGGATCACCACCCGGTGTTCTTCCGCAAAGACGCCAATCACATCGCCGTTGCGGTCCAGGACCTTGGTGAGGGTCTTGGGGGTTCGCATGGCGAAGAACGTGAGGTAGGCGTCCGCCTCCCGGCTCCATTTCGACCAGGCCAGCGCGAAGGCCAACCCGCCGCCCAGGAAGGCCACGAGGAGGCTCCAGCCCAGGATCCTCCGGAGACGGCGCTTGCCAGGCTTGGGGGGGGCCGCAGACTTGGACATGCCGTCCAGATTACCCCAGGGTCCCGGTTATCCTAGGAGCGTGTCCCGTCCCCTCCTCGCCCTGGTCGGCAAAGCCCAGTCCGCCTTGCTGGCGGAGACGCTCCAGGCCGCTGTGCCGACCTTCCGGCAGCGGGGCTGGGCGGTTGCGGGATCCCCGGACCTGTCCCCGGCTTGGCAGGCGGC
>MWBB01000022.1 GCA_002068835.1 Acidobacteria bacterium ADurb.Bin340
CGAGAGGTAGATCGCAGCCGAAACCCCAAGTACGCCGACGATGAACAGCACCACCAGCATCTCGATAAGGGTGAACCCGCGGGAACGAGCAGTCGGTAGGATCATGGCGCGCCTCAACAAGAGAGAAGGTTGCCTTCAAGGTCCAAGAGGACCGGTGGGAAATTTGCTTCTGTTATATCAGCACTTTGCATACGGCCTTGGGGAACGATCCGGATTCGGGTCCGCAAAATGACTCCTTTTTAGTCACGCCCCGAACCCCAGAGGATCCCGGTCCAGGGTGATGGGGCCGCCGGGGGCGATGGGGGCCTGGCGGAGGGCTTCGGTCAGCAGGGCGCGGCTGGGGGCCTTCACCAGGAGCTGGGCGCGGTAGCGGTCCTTCACTTTGGGAACGGGGGCATCCAGAGGACCGAGGATCCGCAGGCCCTGGATCAGATCCAGGCGGGCCTTGAGGCGGTGGAGGGGCTCCCGGGCGGTGCTGGGGCTTTCGCCTTCACTGCGATACAGGGAGAGGAAGGTGTAGGGGGGATAGCCCATGCCCTGGCGGTAGGGCAGTTCCTCAGCGGCGAAGGCTTGGAAGTCCTGCGCTACGGCATGGACGATGGCGGGGTGTTCGGGGCTGTAGGTCTGGAGCAGCACGCGGCCCGGGAGGTCGGCCCGCCCGGCGCGGCCCGCCACCTGGGTGAGCAGGTGGAAGGTGCGCTCCCCTGCCCGGAAATCGGAAACCTTGAGGCCCAGATCCGCGTTGAGGATGCCCACCAGGGTGAGCCGGGGAAAGGTGTGCCCTTTGGCCAGCATCTGGGTGCCCACCAGCACATCCACTTCGCCCCGCTCCGCCGCCAGGAGGCCCGCTTCCAGCAGGCCTTTGCGCTGGGTGGTGTCCCGGTCCAGGCGCAGGATGCGGGCGCCCGGGAACTGGGCCTGGAGCAGATCCTCGATCTGCTCGGTGCCTTCGCCCACGCCCCGGAGGTGCTCGGCGCCGCACTTCGGACAGGCCTCCGGCGGCACGGCCTCGAAGCCGCAGAGGTGGCAACGCAGGCGGTAGGGGCCCTTGTGGTAGGTGAGGCTCACGGCGCAGTGGGGGCAGTCCAAGGTTTCCCCGCAGGCGCGGCACATCCAGAAGTTCTCGAAGCCACGCCGGTTCAGCAGCAGCATGGCCTGCTCGCCCCGGGCCAGGGTGTCCTTCATGACCTTCAGCAGCAGGGGCGCGAAGATCACCTTCTTCCGGGCCTCCTTGTAGCATTCCCGCAGGTCCACCACCTTCACTTCGGGAAGGCGGCTGCCCGCTGGGCGCTGGGTGAGGCGCAACAGGCGATAGCGACCGGAGCGGGCCGCCTCCCAGCTCTCCAGGCTGGGCGTGGCGCTGCCGAGCACCACGGGGCAATCCTCCAGCTGGGCCCGTTTGATGGCCAGATCCCGGGCATGGAGGCGGGGATGTTCCTCGCTCTTGTAGGAGGCCTCCTGCTCCTCGTCCACGATGATCAGCCCCGCATCCCGCAGGGGCGCCAGCACAGCGTTGCGGACCCCCACGAAGATGGGCGCGCCGTTCTCCAAGAGGCGCACCACATCGGCCTGCTTCTCGGTTGCGTTGAGCCCGGCGTGGCCCACGGCCACCTGTCCGGGGAAGCGGGCTTCGAGCCGGGCCAGCAGCCGCGGCGTGAGGCCGATTTCGGGAACCAGCCAGAGCACCCGTCGGCCGGAAGCCAGGGTGCGTTCCGCCAGTTCGAGGTAGACCTCCGTCTTGCCGGAACCCGTGACGCCGTGGAGGAGGTAGGCCCCGAAGGTGCCGGGCGCCACGGCCTCGGCGGCTCGCTGCTGTTCCTCGTTGAGCAGGATGGTCTTGTCGATGCGCTCATCCCGCCGCTGGGTCATCAGATCCAGGCGCTTTGCCCGCTCGATCAGGCCGTGGCGTTCCAGGGTGGCCAGCACGCTGGCCCCCACCTGGGCTGCCGCCAGCAGATCCACTTCCAGCATCGCCCCGCCCTGCCCTTCCAGCGCCGTGAGCACGCGGCCCTGGAGCGCCGTGACCTTGAGGGGGTGCGGCTGGTCCGTGCGGCGCACCTCGGTGATGCCCGCGCCCCGGAGCCCGCGCCGATGGAAGAGGGTCGGCAGGCTTGCGCGGCCCTCATGCCAGGCTTCGCCCAGCGCCCGCAAGGCTTCCCAGTCCCCGGCATCCCGCAGATCCGACAGGCGGCGGCCGTCCTCCAGGGGCGTGGCCCAGTCGGCCTTGACGCTCTGGGGCAGCGCCAGCGCCATCACGTGGGACAGGCCCGCATGATAGTAGCCGGCGGCGAAGCCCTGCAGGGCCAGCACTTTCGGTGGCAGCAGGGGGAAGGGATCCAGCACCGCGTCGATGGGTTTCAGGCGGTGCGGCCCGGATTCCGGATCCGGCCCCAGCACCACGCCCCAGGCGGGGCTGTTCCGCAGGCGCACCTGCACCCGCACCCCGGCCGGGAGGCCTTCCGGCGCCAGGTAGGTGAGGGGCGGCAAAGGCCGCGGAAGGTCGATACGGGTGGGGATCACAGGAGGTCCAGGATAGCGGCAGGGTGGCGGGTACACTGGGGCGATGCGTGTGCTTGGCCTGGAATCCAGCTGTGATGACTGCTCCGCCGCCGTGGTGGAGGAGGGGCCCGAAGGTCCGCGGCTGGTGAGCCTGGTCCGCCAGAGCCAGGATGAGATCCATGCGCCCTACGGGGGCGTGGTGCCCGAACTGGCCGCCCGGGAACACCTGCTGCGCCTGCGGGAAGTGGTCCAGCGGGCGCTGGCGGATGCGGGCTGCGGACTCCGGGATCTGGATCGCATCGCCGTGACCCAGGGCCCGGGGCTGGTGGGCTGCCTGCTCACCACCTTCAGCGCCGCCAAGGCCCTGGCCTGGCGCCTGGACAAGCCCTGGGTGGGCGTCCACCACCTGCTGGGCCACCTGAACGCCGCCCGCTTCGGAGCGCCGGACCTGCCCTTCCCGGCCCTGGTGCTGCTGGTTTCCGGAGGCCACACCCACCTCTACCGCGCCTGTTCCTGGACCCATCTGGATCTGCTGCTCAAGACCCGGGATGACGCGGCGGGCGAAGCCTTCGACAAGGGCGCCCGCATGCTGGGGCTGGGCTATCCCGGCGGTCCCCTGGTGGATGCCTGCGCTCGCAGCGCCGCCCAGGCCGCGGCCCCGTTCACGCCGCCCAAGTTCCGGGACGGCAAGCCCGCCTGGAGCTTTTCAGGGCTGAAAACGGCCTTGAAGCTTCGCATCGAAGCGGTGCCGGGACTGGCCACGGCGGGCCCCGAGGATCCCCGCGTCCAGGCCCTCTGCCGCAGCCTGCAGGAAACGGTGGCCGCCTGGCTCATGAAACCCCTGCCGGATCTGGCGGAACAGACCGGCGCCCGCAGCCTGGTGCTGAGCGGCGGCGTGGCCTGCAACAGCGAACTGCGAACCCAGGCCCAGCGCACTGCCCAGCGTCTGGGCCTGCGCCTGGCCATTCCCGAACCGCGTCTCTGCACGGACAACGGCGCCATGATCGCCGCCGCCGGAGCCGTGCTGCCGCCGGAACCCGCCTTCCGCACCGCCAACGCCGATGCGGATCTGCCCTTGTGCGAGAGCTGACCGATGGACGTGACCCGCGATGATGTGCTGCGCTGTGCCCGGCTCACGGGGCTGAACCTGCAGGAGGCTGAAATCGAGCCCCTGCGCCGGGACATGGAACGGCTGCTCACCCACGCCCAGTCCCTGCAGGAACTGGATCTGGAAGGCGTGCCGCCCCTGCTCCATCCCCACGTGCAGGCGTGCCCGCGCCGCCCCGATGTCGTGGAACCCAGCCTCACCCAGGCCCAGGCCCTGGCCGACGCTCCCGACCAGGACCGCGGCTGCTTCCGGGTGCCGAGGGCGCTGTAGAGCGCTACCAGTCGCCGCCGTCCCCCCCGAAATCACCACCGCTGTCGCCCCAGTCGCCTCCGCTGTCGGAACCGCCATCGCCCCAATCGGAACCGCCGTCGTTGCCGCCCCAGCCGCCCTCCTCGGGGCTGCTGCCGGGTTCGGAACCCCGGGCGAATCCCCCGCCCATCATGGAGCCCAGCATCATGCCGGTGAGCAGCCCCCCGGCGCCGCCCAGGGGCGAACCGCCCATGGGGCCCTCGAAATCCTGCCGGAGCCCTGCGCCGGCCTGGGGGTCCAGCCCGAGGCGCTGGCGGGCCTGGGGCGGCAGTTCGTGGTCCTGCAGCTCCTGGGTCTGGGCATGGCCGCAGTAGCCGCAGGTCCAGGTGACCGTGCGGAAGCCATCGTACTGCTGGCGCATCTTGCTGCCGGCGGCGCCGCAGTTCGCGCACTTGGCGAAGGGATTGGCGAAGGTCTTCACCTCCACGGGCCCGCTGCCCAGGGGGCGCTTGGCCGCGGCGAGCTGTTCGGGCCGGTCCTTCCGCCCCCGCAGCACCAGGAACAGGACGCCCCCCACCAGCATGAGGACCCCGAAACATCCCAGGGCACCGCATCCGGCGGCTTCGTCCCGGCGGCGGGCGAGCAGGTTGGCTTCGTGGAGGAGGATGGCGTGCATGGCGACCTCGAGGCCTCCAGGATAGCCTCCGGGGGCTCCGGTCCCGATGGGATCGCCCAGCCTTCCATCCCCGCCGGTGAACGGTCCGCAGCAAGGGGCCAAGCTTGTCAGGGCTGGCATGGCGGCCCACGCCCGCCCCGCCCACAATGGTCCCGTGAGGTTCAGCCGCTGGATCGACCACCTGCCGCCCGGGCTCGCCTTCGGGGCCGTGGCTTCCACGGGCATCTTCGAGCCCCTGGAACTGGCCCTCATGGCTTGGCCTCTGGCGGCGGCCCTGCTGGTGGAAGCCCAGCGGTGGGATCTGGGCCGCCACCGCCGCAGGGTGGAGGTGGGCCTCCTGCTGCTGGTGCTGCTCATGGCCCTGGCCCGGCTGGGCCTGGTTTCCACCACCCTCGCCACCCTCTTCCTGCTCTGCGGCGCCCGCCTGTCCCTGCCCCGGGAGCTGCCCCAGCAGCGGCAGATCCTGCTCATGGGCTTCCTGGCGTTCCTCACCACCACCGTGGCCACCTTCGATCTGGCCTTCCTGGGCTGGGCCCTGGCCTGGATGGGCTCGGCCGCCCTGGTGCTGCTGCGCCAGGCCTGGAACGGCAGCGCCGCCCACAAGGGGGGACTGGCCCCGGCGCCTCCCTACCGCAAGCTGGTGGGCTGGATGGCCGCGGCCCTGGCGGGCAGTGCCCTGCTCTTCGTGCTGATGCCTCGGCCCACCCTGGGCCTGCGGTTCTTCCCGTGGGGCATGGCGGGGCTCGCAGGCCGTTCCGCAGGTCTCAGCGACCGGCTGGATCTGGAGGGCGGTGGCCCCGTGGTGCCCAACGGCGAAGTGGTGCTGCGGGTGATCCCGGGCGATCAGGTGCCCGCGGGTGAGCGCCCGGCGCTGGCCCAGGCCCTGGCCCTGCTGAAGGGCATCACCCTGGAGGAACTGGACGGCCAGACGTGGGAGCCCGCCCGATTGCGGCCCCACGCGCTGCCCCAAGCCCTTTCAGAGGAGCGCTGGCGCCAGGGGATCTCCGGCCCGCTCCGGGGCTACCCCCTGGAGTTCGCCCTCAACCCCGATCCCATGGGCGTGGTGCCTCGGCCCTACGGCACCCTGGAAGTGGTGCCCCTGCCGGGGATGCCGTTGCGTCCGGGCCCTGGAAGCAGCCTGCGGTGGATGTTCCCCTCCCGCCGCGCCCTGTCCCTCAAGGCGCTGCTGCTCCCGGAAACAGAGGGCCCGCAACGGATGGCGCCGGACCACCGGATCTATTTCACCCGCACGGGAGCGGGCACGGAAGCGGCCCTTCGCTGGAGCCTGGCCACCGCGCCGGAGCCGCTGCCGCCAAGCGAACTGGTGGCCAGCCTCACGGCGGAGCTCTCCTCCTGGGGCTACACCCTGGAGAACCCCTCGGGACGGGCCGCCGATCCCCTCCGGGATTTCCTGGAGCGCACCCGCAGCGGCCATTGCGAGTACTACGCGTCGGCCCTGGCCCTGGCCCTGCGACACCGGAACGTGCCGGCCCGGGTGGTGAACGGCTATCGCCTTGGCCCCTGGATCCCCGAAGGCCGCTACTGGGTGGTGACCCGCAACGAGGCCCACAGCTGGGTGGAATGGTGGGACGATGCCCGCCGCCGGTGGACCGTGGCGGATCCCACCCCTGCGGCTCCCCCCTCGGAACTCCTGGGGGAAGGGCTCCGCGCCCGGTTGCAGCGCTGGGCCGAAGCCCTGCGCTTCCACTGGGACCGCTATGTGGTGCGGTTCTCGGATCGGGACCAGCAGGAGGGTCTGGCCTGGCTCCAGGACCGGGCGGAAGCCCTGCCCGGGAACCTCCCTTCCCTGCGCCAATCCGTCCCGTTCCTGATCGGGTTCGGAGCCCTCCTGGCACTGGCCTGGGCCCTGCGGCAGCGCCTCGCGGCCCAGGCCACCCCGGGCCGGACCCGCGCCCTCCAGGCCCTGGCCCCCCTCCTGAAAGCCGCGGGCCGGGACCAGGCCCCCTCAGCCCCCGAAACCCTCCGCGCCTGGCTCCGGCGCCAGGCTGCCCTGCGCCCCCACCGCCAGCACGCCCTGGAGCGCCTCATCGCCGAAGCCGAATCCGTCGCCTACAACAACCACCCTGACCGGCACCTTCGGCACCTGGTCGGGGAGGAACGGCAGGCATGGAAACAGAAACGATGAACCACGAAGACAGAAATAAACAAAATCAAATTCGATCAAAATATTTCTTTTTTAATAATTTTTTATTTTCAGTCGTTTTCTCCGTGCCCTCCGTGTCTCCGTGGTGATTTTTTAGTTTTCCACAGCCTCCAGCATGCCGAACCTCGCGACGATGCGCTTTTCGCCGGTGGCGAAGCGGATGCTGTAGGTGAGGCCGTCGCCGCTGCCGGTGTGGCCGAGGACCAGTCCCACGCCGAAGCGGGGGCTGCGCACCCGGGTGCCCTTGGCCCAGGCGGTGGGACTTTCGGGAGACTCGGAAGCCGCGGGCGATGCCTCCGCAGGCGTGTCGACCGACCGGGCTCGATCGAAGAGGGTTCGGATGCGCTGGAGTTCTCCAGCCACATGGGCGCCGCCCCCTCGAGGGCCCATGCGAGCGCCCCCCTGGATGCCCATGCCCGCCTGGTAGAGCTCGGTACCCCAGCGGATGGGCGCCTCCAGCGCCTCCGGGGGCAGCTCCCTCAGGAAGCGGCTGGGCATCCCCAGCATCTCGCTGCCCATCATGCGTCGCCGCCGGGCCGCGCTCAGGTAGAGCTTGCGCTGGGCCCGCGTGATGGCCACGTAGAAGAGCCGCCGCTCCTCCTCCAGGCCATCCTCTGTTTCCCGGGCGTTGCGGTTGGGGAAGACATCCTCTTCCAGGCCCACCAGGAAGACCACCGGAAACTCCAGCCCCTTGGCGCAGTGGATGGTCATCAGGCTGAGGTCCGCGGCCTCCTCCACCTGATCCGCATCCGAAGCCAGGGTGATTCGATCCAGGAAGGCCGCCAGGGAAAGCCCCAGGGATTCCGCCTCCGCCGCGGCGCTGACGAATTCCTCCAGGTTGCGGACGCGGCCTTCCGCCTCCAGGGTGGCTTCGTCCTCCAGCATCTGGATGTAGCCGGATTCCACCAGCATCCAGCGCACCAGCGCCGCAGGCCCCTGGGCCTTCAGCTCCGCCTGGGCGCGATGGAAGAGATCCAGGAAGCGCACCATCTCCCGCTGGGCCCGTCCCTTCAGTTCGCCGCTCCGCAGGGCGGCAGCCACGCCCTCCAGCGGCGTTCCACCCTCGGGGATGGCCGCCTCGATGCGCCCCAGGGTGGTGGGCCCCACGCCCCGGCTGGGGCTGCTGATGGCCCGGCGGAAGCTCACCAGATCGAAGGGATTGGAGGCCAGGCGCAGGTAGGCCAGCAGGTCCTTCACCTCGGCCCGCTCGTAGAACTTCACACCACCCACCAGCTTGTAGGGCAGGTTCACGGCCCGCAGCGCCTCTTCCAGCTGACGACTTTGCCAGTTGGCCCGATAGAGGACGGCCATTTTGGTTCCGGGCGCGCGGCCCCGCTCCGCCAGGAGGGTCTGCACCACCCACTCCGCCTCCAGGCGCCCTTCGTCCGCCAGCTTGAAGGTGATGCGCTCGCCCTCGCCCAGCTGGGTCCACAGGGTCTTGCCCAGGCGCTGGGCGTTGTTGGCGATCACGGTGCTGGCGGCATCGAGGATCTTCTGGGTGGAGCGGTAGTTCTGCTCCAGCTTCACCTCCACCGCCTCGGGGAAGTCCCGCTGGAAGTCGAGGATGTTGCGGATGTCGGCGCCGCGCCAGCCGTAGATGGACTGGTCCTCGTCACCCACCACCGCAAGGTTGCGGTGCTGGCGGGCCAGGTGCTGCACGAGCAGGTACTGGGCCCGATTGGTGTCCTGGTATTCGTCCACCAGCAGGTACTGGAACTGGCGCCCGTACTGCTCCTGCGCCTCCGGCTGGCGCAGCAGGCGTTCCGTGTGCAGCAGCAGATCGTCGAAATCGCAGGCCCGGTGGTTCTTCAGGGCCTTCTGGTAGAGGTCGTAGGCCTCCAGGGCCCGCCGCGTCCAGGGATCCAGGGCCTCCTCGCCGGCCTCCTCGGGCAGCAGGCAGCGGTTCTTCCAATCGCTGATGACCTCCAGAACACGCTTGGGGTGGAACTGCTTCTCCGGCAGCTTCAACTCCGTGAGCACCTGCTTGATCAGGCTCTTCTGATCCGAGGGATCGAAGATCACGAAATCCCGGCCCACGGGGGTGCGCTCGCCCTCACGCCGCAGGATGCGGGTGCAGAAGCTGTGGAAGGTGCTCACCCAGAGCTGCGCCACGGGCACCGACACCAGGCGCTGGACCCGCTCCCGCATCTCCTCGGCCGCCTTGTTGGTAAAGGTCACCGCCAGGATCTGGCCAGGGCGGACGCCCTCTTCCTCCACCAGCCAGGCCAGCCGCCGGGTAATGACCGTGGTCTTGCCAGAACCCGCCCCCGCCAGGATGAGCAGGGGGCCGCGCACATGGCGCACCGCCATCTGCTGGGGTTCGTTGAGGCCCCGCAGCAGCGGGTGGGTGGAAGCATCGTGGTCGGACATGCCCCGATTCTACCGGGGGCAGCCTCCGCCCTGGCCCTGCGCTACCCTGGAAGCCTGCCCCCATGGCGGAATGGCAGACGCCGCGGACTTAAAATCCGCTGCCGGCAACGGCGTCCCGGTTCGAGTCCGGGTGGGGGCACCAGAACCTTTCTAGCGGGAAGCCTTGACGGCCTTGAGCTCCTCGATGAGGGCGGGCACAAGGCGGTTGGCGTCGGTGACGATGCCCAGATCCGCGTACTCGAAGATGGGAGCATCGGCCCGCGTGTTCACGGCCACGATGAACTCCGATTCCTCCATGCCCGCGATGTGCTGGATCATGCCCGAGATGCCGCAGGCCAGGTAGAGGTCGGGACGAACGGTCTTGCCCGTCTGGCCCACCTGGCGATCCTGGGCGACCCATCCCTCGTCCACCGCCGCGCGCGAGGCGGCCACCATGCCGCCGAAGGTTTCGGCCAGTTCCTCCAGGCGACGGAAATTCTCGAAACCGCCCAGCCCACGGCCCCCCGCCACCAGCACGGTGGCATCCTCGATGTTCTTCAGGGCGGCCTTTTCGGAAACGACCTCCAGGACCTCCACGGGCCCCTCGCTGCCGTCCAGATCGATCTCGAGGGTGCGGACCGCGCCCGGGCGCGCCGGATCGGATACCTTGCGGCGCATCACGCCGGGCCGGACGGTTGCCATCTGGGGCCGGTGCTCGGGGCAGATGATCGTGGCCATGATGTTGCCGCCGAAAGCGGGACGGGTCATGAGCAGGTTGCGGCTGCCATCCTCGATCTCGAGGCTGGTGCAGTCCGCGGTGAGCCCTGTGCGCATCCGCGCGGAGACGATGGGCGCCAGTTCGCGGCCGATGGCCGTGGCGCCCAGGAGGACGATGCCAGGCTTGACGGCGCCGATGACCTGGGTCAGCGCCTGGGCACAGGGACCGGTGCGGTAGAGATCCAACCGGGGATGGTCCACCACCACCACCTCGTCGGCCCCTTCGGCGATGAGGGCCTGGATGCAGTCGGGGGACAATCCGCTCCCCATCAGGACCGCGACGAGGGGTTCCTCCAGGCGGTCGGCGATGTCCCGACCGATGCCCAGCAGTTCGAACGCGACCTTCTGGATCACGCCGGCGCGCTGCTCGGCGAAAACCATGACGCCCTTGTAGCTCGAGATATCCATGTGCTTCGGGCTCCGGCTAGATGATGAACTTCTCGCGCAGGTTCTCGACGATGATCCGGGCGCCTTCGCGGGGATCCACTTCATAGACCTTCCCGGCCGACTTGGTGCCCTTGGTGTAGGACTTCTTCACGCGGGTGGGCGATCCCTTGAGACCGATCTGGGAAGGATCCACATCCAGATCATCGAGGGTCCAGGTGGTGATGGGACGCTGGAAGGCCTCGAAGATCCCCGGGGCGCTCATGTACCGCGGCGTGTTCATGTCCTTCAGGATCGTGAGCAGGCAGGGCATCTGGACCCGCAGGACGTGATGTCCATCCTCGAACATGCGCTTCACGATCAGGTGGCGGTCCCCCTCGGGCCGGAGGCTGCCCACGTAGCTCACCAGGGGCAGTCCCAGATGCTCGGCCACCTGGGGGCCCACCTGGGCGGTGTCGCCGTCGATGGCCTGGCGCCCGCAGAGCACCAGGTCCGCCTGGAGGCGCCGAAGGGCGGAAGCGAGAGTGAGGGACGTGGCCCAGGTGTCGGAGCCTCCGAAGCGCCGGTCGGAAACCAGGATCGCTTCGTCCGCGCCCATGGCGAGCGCCTCGCGCAGCACGGCCTCTGCCTGGGGGGGCCCCATGGAAAGCACGGCCACGGTGGCGCCCGTGGTGTCCTTGAGCACGAGGGCCGTTTCCAGGGCGGCGCGGTCATCGGGATTGATGATGCTCGGAACCCCATCCCGGATGAGGGTTCCGGTCGCGGGGTCGATGCGGACCTCCGTGGTGTCGGGAACCTGCTTGACGCAGACGACGATCTTCATTCCGCCTCCTAGCGCAGCATGGCCGCGGAAACCACCATCCGCTGGACTTCGGAGGTGCCTTCGTAGATCTCGGTGATCTTGGCGTCGCGCATCATGCGCTCCACCGGATATTCGCGGGTGTAGCCGTAGCCGCCGTGGAGCTGCACGGCCTTGGTGGTGACTTCCATGGCCGTTTCGGATGCAAAGAGCTTGGCGGCGGCGGCTTCCACGGAGTAGGGCAGCCGCGCATCCTTGCGGCGCGCAGCCCGGTAGACCAGCAGCCGGGCAGCATCGGTGCGCACCTGCATGTCCGCGAGCTGGAACTGGGTGTTCTGGAAGGCTGAAAGGGGCTTGCCGAACTGCTTGCGCTCTTTCACGTAGGCCACGGTGGCATCGATGGCGCCCTGGGCGATCCCGAGCGCCTGGGCGGCAATGCCGATCCGGCCTCCATCCAGGGTCTTCATGGCCACGCCGAACCCGCCGCCCTCCTTGCCCAGGAGATTCTCCGCCGGGATGGCAGCCTCTTCGAAAATGAGTTCGCAGGTGGCGGATCCGCGGATCCCCATCTTTTCTTCCTTCTTCCCGATACGGAATCCTGGCGTGCCCTTCTCCACGATGAAGGCGCTGATGCCCCGGGTGCCCTTCGCCTTGTCCGTCATGGCCATCACGATGTAGGTGTCTGCGTAGCCCGCGTTGGTGATGAAGATCTTGCTGCCATTCAGGACGTAGGTGTCTCCGCGCCGCTCAGCGGTGGTCTGCTGGCCCGCCGCATCCGTTCCCGCCGCCGGCTCCGTGAGGGCGAAGGCCCCCAGCTTCTCGCCCTTGGCCAGGGGTACCAGATGCTTCTGCTTCTGGGCCTCGGTTCCGTGTTCGTAGATGGGCGCGGCACACAGGGAGGTGTGGGCCGAAAGGATCACGCCCGTGGTGCCGCAGGCCTTGGAGAGCTCTTCCACGGCCAGGGTGTAGGCCAGGTTGTCGCCCCCGGCTCCCCCGTATTCCTTCGGGAAGGGGATGCCCATCAGCCCATAGCGGGCCATCTGCCGCACGGTCTCCTCGGGGAAGCGTTCCTCTTCATCCACCGCCTTGGCCTTGGGGCGGACTTCGGTTTCAACGAAGTCGCGAAGCATCTGGAGCAGCAGTTGGTGGGGTGCGTCGAGATGGTCGGTCATGCGCGGGCTCCTCTGCTCACGCGATCTGGCAAGGATCGTCGTTCTTCTTGCGCTGTTTCACGGCGGGCACGACGCAGGTGCCCAGGGCCCGGCAGACGACCACCGGATGCTCCAGCACGTCCGCCGCGGAATCGGAGAGATCGGTCCGGGGTGCGATGACCTTGCGGGCTTCGAAGCTCATCCTGCGGGAGGATGCCCCCACCTTCACGATTTCGCCCACGGCTTCGATGTAGTCCCCGGCGTAGACAGGAGCCAGGAAGGAGATCTCCTCGTAGCCCGCGAAGAGCCCTTCGTCGCCATCGTGGCAGATGAGCAGCTCCGTGGCCACATCGCCAAAAAGCTGCAGCATCCGCGCCCCGTCCACCAGGTTGCCGCCGTAGTGGGCATCGTGGGCACTCATGCGAAGCCGGATCATGGCGCGCGTCATGGAACCTTCTCCCCGGAAGCAGGCAGATTTCCGTCCAGCGGGCGAAAGAAAGGACTGCACCCCGTTGGCCGTTTCTTCAGGTCGTCCCGCCGAACCCGACCCGGATCCGATCAAGACTTCCTTCTCGATAGAAAATTCTCGATTAACCCCACAGCACCGTCAAGGTGAACTGCGTCACAGCATTCACGGGGTTTTCAGCCTTCGCGCAGGTTCTTGACCCAGATGTTCATGTCCTCCAGGTCGCCAAAGATGTCGCAGTTGTTCACCAGGCGGCCGTTGAAGGCGTACCCCAGACGGTGGAAGACGGTGTTCATGCCCCAGCTCCGGGCCCGGGCCATGGTGTAGGCGCAGATGTAGCCCTCGCTGCGCATCTCGTCTTCCAGGCGGACCAGGATGTGGCTCATGAGTCCCAGCCCGCGGGCCTCCTCCGATGTGGCGCAGTCTGTCAGTTCCGCGGCCTTGACCGAGGGATGGATCTCGGCGCTGGCGGCGGAGACGATGCGCCCCTCCCGGGTGCAGACCGCGAAGATCGCCTCGGTCTGGAAGACCGTCTCCAGATAGCTGGCGTGGGTGAGGGGCGAAGGATAGCTGGCGAAGATGGTCTGGTAGAGCTGGATCAGCTCGGGGATGTCCTCGCGCCGGGCCATGCGCAGCTCGACGCCTTCAGGCAGCGGCGGGCGCGGCCCCTTCGGGGGCGGCGTGGCCATCACCTGCTCCACCATCAGGATTTCTTCCATGAGGTGCCGGGAGGTGATCCGTTCCTGGGAGCGGAACTTGCTCACGATGAAGGCGTCCTCGCCCCGGAGGAAGTATTTCAGGACCGCTTCCAGCACGTAGCCGTGCCGCAGGAAGCCGATCCAGTCCTCCGGATGGGCCATGCAGTAGATCTTGTCGAAACCGTTGGCCTCGGAAAGGAACCGCACCTTGAGGATCAAGGCCTCCAGGTCTTCGGCAGTGTAGTCCAGGATCTTGATGCGACGGTTGTAGTGGTCCAGGAAGAGGGTGGCCCGGTAGCCCGGTCCCTGGATGACATGTTCCAGGCCGAAGACGACCCCCACGGCTTTCACGGTGGTGCCCTCGTCGAGCACCAGTTCCACGATGCCCTGGCCCGACCGCTCCTGGGCCCTTGCCGGTGGCAGGTCCCTGATCAGCGTTCGTTCAGGATCACGAGGGCCGGTTCCAGAAGTCATGGGGACGATCTTGGCACAGGCCGCACGTTCGGGTCACGGCAAGGCCGTCACGCGCCGCAGGCCAGGGTCCACCCGGAAGGCCCGCGTTGGCCCGGTGGGCGCCGCTCCCAGCCCCGCCCGCAGCTCATCCAGGGTCAGCGCCTGCCCGGACACCGGCGGGAAGAGGCCCCACTGGAGCTGGGCCTGCAGCCCGTAGGGCATGCCATCGGACCCGAAGAAGAGGTCGGCTCCGGGCCGGAACCCCGCTTGGTCAATGAGCATGCGGAAGGGATTGTTCCGGGCGCAAGCCGATGCGGCGATCCGGTCCTGGTAGCTGAGGCTGTCCTCGCTGAAGTTCGGCTGCATGGACAGGTGGAGCCCAAGATCGCGGGCACGGCGGGCCTGCGTTCCGGTGATGAACTGGACGTGTTCGAGGCGCACCCTCGGGAAGGTCCGCCCCTGCCTCCATGGCCTGTTCGATGGCACGGTCTCCAATGGCGTGGATGGCCACTCCGATGCCCCGGGACTGGAGATCCCACAACAGTTCGCGCAGCGGGCCGTCCTCGTATATGAGAAGGCCGGGTTTGCCGTCCCGGAAGGGCTCGGAGAGGGCGGCGGTGTGCGCGCCCAGGGCTCCATCCAGGAAGATCTTGAATCCGGAGATGGTGGCGCGGGCCTCGGGTGAGAGGTGCGTATCGAAGATGCGGGGCGTGGTCCAGAACGCCACGCGGTCGGCCCAGCGGGAGGCCTGGACCACCTCCCAGGCGTTCTGGCTCTGGAGCAGCAGGTCATCCACCCGATCGATGCCCTGGGCTTCCAGCCCCTCCATGAAGGCCTCGAACTTGTCGGGCTCCAGGCGGGCAGTGCGCCCGTAGAACCCCAGCAGGCGGGGCGTGTTCCGCTCGCACCAGAGGGGATCGTGACGGTTGGCCAGGATCTCGGGTTCCACCGGTTCCAGGCGAGCCACGGCTCGCGGCGTGAGAAGGAACCCATGGAGACTCATGTTGATGAGCAGGATGGGCGGCAGGTTCTCCAGGTCCGCAGGCGCAAGGGGGACCTTGCCACTGTGCCAGCCGTGGACCGTGTTCAGGCGGTCCTCCGGCAGGGCCTTGAGGCGCGCCAGGGCTTCCTTCCGATCCAGTTCCGACAGGTCCAGACAGCCCCGCAGCGAAGCGGAGAGCCCGGCGTGGGTGTGGTGGTCGCGGACCGGGGGAAGATGAAGCATCTGCATGGGGCTATCCAAAAGGAAAGGGCGGGTCAAGGATCGCCCTGGCCCGCCCAAGGAGCGTGTCCACGTATGCGGAAGGAGCCGCGTTGAGAGAAAAGGGGTTGGAGGCAAGCCCGATACCATTCGCGAAGCGGATAGGGCCGAATCGGCGGAGCTGATTGCGGGGGCGAAGCCCCGAGGCCCGAAGGGTCGAGCCAGCGCAGTATACAAGCCCTTTTCTCTCAACCCTCCGGGGTGGGGCGGCGGGCCACGCAGATCTGCGTCAGGCTCGTCGAAGGTAGTGCCCGCTACCTCTTCCTCGCCTTCGTTGATCCGCTCGCCCGGCGCCCCCAGCGCGGCCCCTCCCGTGACGTGGACACGCTCCTACCAGCAGAACAGGAGCCGCTCAGGGCTTCCAGCCCTGGAGCACGCGCATGTAGTTGGCCCGCTCGAAGGCGCCGGGACTGGGGCAGCGCATCAGGCTCAGGGAGCCCCGGGCCTGGGCGAGAGAATCGTACTCGTGGTCCTGGAGCCACTGGGCCATGCCATCGCGCACCGTCGTGAGGGCCCCAGGTCCATGCTTCAGGAGGGCGGAGGTCATCTGCACCGCAGTGGCTCCAGCCATCACGGCCTTGAGGGCATCCTCGGAGCTGTGTACCCCGCCGGAGGCGACCATGGGCACCTTCACATGGCTGAAGAGGATGGCCAGCCAGCGCACCCGCAGGCGCAGGGTGCTGGGCCCGCTCAACTCGAGGCTGGGCACCACATCCAGGTTTTCCAGATCCAGGTCCGGCTGGTAGAAGCGGTTGAAGAGCACCAGGGCATCGGCCCCGGCGCCTTCCACCACCTTGGCGAAGTGGGCCATGGAGGAGAAATAAGGCGAAAGCTTCACGGCCACGGGAATGGTCACGGTGTTCTTCACCATGCGCACGATCTCCAGGGTGCGCCGCTCCACCATCTCGCCTGTTTCCATCGGATTGGTGGGAAGATAATAGACATTCAATTCAAGGGCGTCCGCCCCGGCCTGCTGGATCTTCCGGGCGTAATCGATCCAACCCATGGGAGTGGCGCCATTGAGGCTGGCGATGACAGGAACCTTGACCGCCTCCTTCATCCGACGGATGTGTTCCAGGTAGTTGTCCGGCCCCAGCTTCAACTCATCCGCAGAGGGGAAATACGACAGGGCCTCGGCGGAGGAATCCGCGTGCGATTCCAGATCCGCGAGTGTTCCCTGGGCCTCCCGGGTGATCTGCTCCTCGAAGAGGGACTGCATCACGATGGCCGAGGCGCCGGCATCCTCCATGCGACGGACCTGATCCAGGTCCCAGGTGAGGGGTGAAGCGCCCGCCATCACAGGATGGGGAAGGTCGAGGCCGAGGTAGGAAACCGCGAGATCCATGGCTGCTCCTTGGAAACGGGACACGTTCATACCGCGAAAGCGCTGTTGAGGCATTGGATCACCGGAACGGCAGGATTGTGACGGAATTGACAGAGGGAGGGCGCCGAGCCCCGCATGCGGGATCCGGCGCCCTCCCCTGGACAGGCAGGAGCTACTGCTTGTCGTCGGTCTTCGCGGGCATGGTGAGCTTCGCCATGTTCTCGTAGGTGGCGAAGCGGTTGTGGATCTCCCGCTGGGCCGAAGCCAGGAGCTGGCCGAAGTGCTCAGGGTTCACCTGCTCCACCATCCGGTAGCGGGTCTCGTTCCGGACATAGGCGCCCAGATCGATCTTCGGAGCGGAGCTGTCCATCTGGAGCGGGGCTTCGCCCGTGGCGATGCGGCGGGGGTCGAAGCGGAAGAGCGGCCAATGACCGGAATCCACGGCCAGCTTCTGCTGCTCGCAGCCCTGGACCAGGTCGTAGCCGTGGGCGATGCAGTGGCTGTAGGCCAGGATCAGGGACGGGCCGTCGTAGCTCTCGGCTTCCTGGAAGGCCTTGACCGTCTGTGCGTCGCGGCTGCCCATGGCCACCTTGGCCACGTAGACATTGCCGTAGGCCATGGCAATCATCGCCATGTCCTTCTTGGGCTGGGTCTTGCCGGAGAAGGCGAACTTGGCGCTGGCGCCGATGGGCGTGGACTTGGAAGCCTGTCCGCCGGTGTTGGAGTAGACCTCGGTATCGAGCACCAGGATGTTGACGTTCCGGTTCTGGGCGATCACATGGTCCAGACCGCCGTATCCGATGTCATAGGCCCAGCCATCGCCACCCACGATCCAGACGCTCTTCTTCACCAGGTAGTCGGCGATGAGCTCGAACCACTTGGCCTCGGGGGTGCCGAGGGCCTGCAGCTTCTGCTTCAGCGCGGCCACCCGCTCCCGCTGGGCGCGGATGCCAGCCTCGGTGCTCTGGTCCGCATTCGCGATGCCGGCCACCAGTTCGTCGCCCAGCTTGGACCCCAGCTTGTGGAGCAGTTCGAGGGCCTGCTCCTGGTGCTTGTCCACGGCAAGGCGCAGACCGAAGCCGAACTCGGCGTTGTCCTCGAAGAGGCTGTTGCACCAGGCGGGACCGCGGCCATCGGCGTTGGTCGTGTAGGGCGTGGTGGGCAGGTTGCCGCCGTAGATGGAGGAGCAGCCCGTGGCGTTGGCGATGAGGGCGCGATCACCGAAGAGCTGGGTGAGCAGCTTGATGTAGGGGGTCTCGCCGCAGCCCGCGCAGGCGCCGCTGTATTCGAAGAGGGGCTGGAGGAACTGCGCGCCCTTCACGTCGAGCTTCACGGTGGTGCGATCGGCCTCGGGCAGGTTGAGGAAGAAGGCGTAGTTCTCCCGCTCCTGGGCCCGCAGGGGCATCTGGGGCGCCATGTTGATGGCCTTGCGCTTCGGATCGCTCTTGTCCTTGGCCGGGCAGACGCTCACGCAGATGCCGCAACCGGTGCAGTCCTCGGGAGCCACCTGGATGGTGTACTTCATGCCCTTGTACTCGGCGCCCTTGTAGTCGGTGCTCTTGAAGGTCTCAGGCGCAGCGGACAGGGCGGCCGGATCGTAGACCTTGGGCCGGATGGCGGCATGGGGGCAGATCATCGCGCACTTGTTGCACTGGATGCAGACGCTGCTCTCCCAGGTGGGGATCTCGATGGCGATGTTGCGCTTCTCCCACTGGGTGGTGCCCATGGGCCAGGTGCCATCCACCGGGAAGGCGGAAACGGGCAGCAGGTCGCCCTTGCCGGCCATCATCACGGCCTGGACCTTCTTGGTGAATTCAGGCGCGGCATCGGACACAAAGGGAGGCATGCAACGGGTGGTGGTCACCGTGGCCGGCATCTTCACTTCGTGCAGGTGGGCCAGGGTGTGGTCCACGGCGGCGTAGTTCTTCTGGACCACCGCGTCGCCCTTCTTGCTGTAGGACTTCTTGATGGCCTTCTTGATCTGCTCGATGGCTTCTTCGCGGGGCAGCACACCGGAAATGGCGAAGAAGCAGGTCTGCATGATCGTGTTGATGCGCACGCCCATGCCCGTGGCCTTGGCCACTTCGTAGGCATCGATCACGTAGAACTTCATCTTCTTGGTGATCAGGGATTCCTGGACTTCCTTCGGCAGGGTGTCCCACACCTCGTCCTTGGAGTAGGGCGTGTTCAGCAGGAAGGTGGCGCCTTCGGCCGCGCTGCTGAGCATGTCGTACTTCTCGAGGAAGCTCGTCTGGTGGCAGGCGACGAAATTGGCCTTCTTGATCAGGTAGGCGCTGCGGATGGGGCGGGGCCCGAAGCGCAGGTGGCTGATGGTGACGGCGCCGGCCTTCTTGGAGTCGTAGACGAAGTAGCCCTGGCCGTAGTTCGGGGTCTCCTCGGCGATGATCTTGATGGAGTTCTTGTTGGCGCCCACGGTGCCATCGGAACCCAGGCCGTAGAACATCGCCCGCTTCACGTCCGACGCTTCGATGTCGAAGCCGTCATCCACCGTCAGGCTGGTGTGGGTCACATCATCCACGATGCCGACCGTGAAGTGGTTCTTGGGCTTGGCGGCGTCCAGGTTTTCGAAGACCGCCTTGACCATGGCCGGGGTGAATTCCTTGCTGGACAGGCCGTAGCGGCCGCCCACGACCTTCGGATCGATGGCGGTGATGCCTTCCTCGCGGGCCTCGCGCAGCGCGGTGACCACGTCCAGGTAGAGAGGCTCGCCGGCGGCGCCGGCCTCCTTCACGCGGTCCAGCACCGCAACCTTCTTCACGGTGGAAGGCAGGGCCTGGACGAAGTGCTTGATGGAGAAGGGCCTGAACAGGCGCACCTTCAGCACGCCCACCTTCTCGCCCTGCTTCATCGCCCATTCCACATACTCGTGGGCCACATCCGCGCCGGAACCCATCACGATGAGCACGCGCTCGGCGTCCGGAGCGCCGAAGTAGTCGAAGAGCCGGTACTGGCGCCCGGTCATCTTGGCGAATTTGTCCATCTCCTCCTGCACGATCTCCGGGCAGGCCAGGTAGTAGGGGTTGCAGGCCTCGCGGGCCTGGAAGAACACGTCCGGGTTCTGGGCGGTGCCCCGGATCGAGGGCCGGTCGGGAGTCATGCCCCGCTGACGGTGGCTGGCGACCAGCTCGTCCGTCACCATGGAACGGAGATCCTCGTCGTTCAGCATCTCGATCTTGCTGACCTCGTGGCTGGTGCGGAAGCCGTCAAAGAAGTGCAGGAAGGGCACGCGGCTGCGCAGCGTGGAGGACTGGGAGATCAGCGCGAAATCGTGGGCCTGCTGGACGCTGTCGGAGCTCAGCATGGCGAAGCCGGTCTGGCGGCAGGCCATCACGTCCGCGTGGTCGCCGAAGATCGACAGGGCGTGGGTGGCGATCGTGCGGGCGGTGACGTGCAGAACGAAGGGCGTCAGCTCGCCGGCGATCAGGTACATGTTGGGGATGAAGAGCAGCAGGCCCTGGGAGGCCGTGAAGGACGTCGCCAGGGAGCCCGCCTGGAGGGCGCCGTGCACGGCGCCGGCGGCGCCGCCCTCGGACTGCATCTCCATGACGGAGGGAATCGTCCCCCAGATGTTCTTGCGGCCCTGGGCGGACCATTCATCGGACCACTCGCCCATGTTGGACGAGGGCGTGATGGGATAGATGGCGATTACCTCGTTGGTACGATGGGCGACCGAGGCGGTCGCCTCGTTCCCATCCAGGGTCACCATGCGTCGTTCGGCCATGAGAGTCCTCCTTCGTGTGCCGGTTCGGTTCCAAACCGAAGGCGTCTGAGTGCGACGGCGGGGAGGCGGAACGCGGTCGACAGCTGGAA
>MWBB01000023.1 GCA_002068835.1 Acidobacteria bacterium ADurb.Bin340
ACTCGCCAAGGACGGTCAGCCTGCCCTCACTCGGGTACAGGAGGCCAAGCAGCATTTTCATGGTCGTGCTCTTGCCCGCGCCGTTCGGCCCCAGCAGTCCGAAGATCTCGCCCCTCCGGATCCCGAGCGATAGCCCCTGCACCGCCCGCACGCGACTCCTGCCCCAGAAATCGCGGAACACCTTCACCAGCCCGTCGACCCGGACGATGGCATCGTTGTCTGTTGTCGCGTTGCCCTGCATGGTCACCCGCCTATCGCATGTCGGTTGCCCGAAAGACGAGCAACCCGGTCCCGAGCACGCCGGCGATGTACGCGAGCGCGTACGCCGCGGCATGTCCCACGTAGCTCCACGGGATCGTGCCGAAGGACCCGCGCCAGCCCTTCGACCATCACGTGCTCGAGGTAGCGCTCGGCGTCGATTGCAGCCTTGCAGCCCGAGCCGGCGGCCGTGATGGCCTGGCGGTAGGTGTGGTCCTGCACATCGCCCGCGGCGAACACGCCTGGGACCTCGGTGCGGGTGGATCCCTTCTGGACGTGCAGGTAGCCCGCCTCATCCATGGCCAGCTGGCCCTTGAAGAGGTGGGTGTTGGGCTGGTGGCCGATGGCCACGAAGAGGCCGTCCACCGGCAGTTCCGACAGGCTGCCGTCCCGGGTGTCTTTGAGCTGGAGGGCGCGGATCTTCTCCACGGTGTCGCCCATGGGGGTTTCCACCGTGGCGGTGAGGATGTCGGCCACCACCTTGTGCCAGTGGAAGGCCATTTTGGGGTTGGCGAGGGCCCGCTCCTGCATGGCCTTGGAAGCCCGGAGCTGGTCGCGCCGATGGATGAGGTTCACCTTCGAGGCGAACTTGGTGAGGTAGGTGGCCTCTTCGAGGGCCGTGTCGCCTCCGCCCACCACGGCGATCTCCTTGCCCCGGAAGAAGAATCCATCACAGGTGGCGCAGGCGCTCACGCCTCCGCCGCTGCGGGAGAGCACCTCGTCCTTGCCGATGCCCAACCATTTGGCCGATGCGCCGGTGGCGATGATGAGGGCGTCGCAGGTATAGGCGCCCTGGTCCGTCTCCAGGCGGAAGGGACGGACATCGAGCTTCGCCTGGGTGATGGTTTCCGTGCGGATCTGGGCTCCGAAACGGAGGGCCTGCTCACGCATCTCCTCCATCAGCGCCGGTCCCAGAACCCCCTCGCGGAAGCCCGGGAAGTTCTCCACCTCCGTGGTGATGGTGAGCTGGCCTCCGGGCTGGGAGCCTTCGAAAACCAGAGGGGACAGGCTGGCCCGGGAAGCATAGATGGCCGCCGTGTACCCTGCGGGGCCGGTGCCGATGATGATGAGCTTGTGGTGCGTAGCCGTCATGGGATCCCCTGGATGGAGCGCGCTCCGCTCAGCGCGCACAGGGGGTCAGTCTAGGGCCGGTTGATCTGAAGGCGGTAGGGCTCCTGGTCGGCTCCGGTTTCCGTTGTGTCCACCACCAGGAAGATGGTTGCGGGCTGGTCCTTGGGGTTCTCATAGGTGGTTTCCGGGTTGCCGGTGGCCAGGGTGCTGCGGAGCATGCCTTCTTCCAGCTGACCCCAGCGGTTCACGACCTTCACCACGAACCATGCCTCGTGCAGGGCGCGGAGGCGTGCGTGCAGCCGTTCGCGGGGCCCCACCTCCACGCGGTAGGCCTTCCAGCCGGCGGTGGCAACCGCCTGGTCCTGGATCTCTGCGGGCCATCGGGGCACGGCAAGGCAGGGCAGGGTGGCCGCCCGACGAGCCGCCCGGCGACCATAGGCCTCCAGGGGGCTACAGCCCATGGGTACGTCAGGAGCGAGCAGGCGTGGATCCGGCCGCTGGGGACCCGGAACCTGGGCCAGATCCTTGCCCAGGACCACCGGCAAGGCAGGCTCCGGGGCTTGGGTGGAAAGCGAAAGGAACATCAGGCCAACGGTCAAGGGGAGCATGGCATCCTCCGGGGCGCTCTCATTCTGGGGAGCCCTGCGGTGGGCGCAAGATCCTTGGTGGGGTCTTCGGGCCACTCTACAATCGAGGATCCGTCTGCTTGAGGTGCCTTTGACTGACCGATCCTTGGACTTGGCCGCACAGGTTCGGTCATCCGTTCACCCGGGTCCCGGGGCCCCATGACCGGACTCTCCTGGCGGCTCCGCCGGTCCCTTTCTGGCCCCCGGCCCTGGCAGCGTCTCGCCGAAGCCACGGGGCTGGAGGTGGCCGCTGCCCGGCTGGCCTGGCTCCGGGGCGATGAAACCCCGGAAGATCTGGCGTGGAGGCTGGACGGATCCTGGGCCCGTCCCTGGGATCCCGGACTGCTGCAGGGCATCGATGCGGCCGTGGCCCGCATCCGCAAGGCAATCCAGAACGGCGAGCGCATTGTCGTCTACGGCGATTACGACGCCGATGGCGTCACCGCCACGGCCCTCCTGGTCCGGACCCTGGAGCGGCTGGGCGCCCGGCCTTCCTTTTTCATCCCGAACCGGTTCAGCGACGGCTATGGCCTCAGCCTGCCCTGCATCCGGGAACTGGCCCAGGGAGGGCCCGGCCTGGTCATTTCCGTGGATTGCGGTGTGCGCTCCGTGGCCGAGGTGGAAGCCAGCCGGGCGTTGGGCCTTGAGTGGGTGATCACGGATCACCACGCCCTGGGATCCGAACTTCCGCAGGCTGTGGCCGTGGTGCACCCGGCGCTCGGAGCGTACCCGAATCCCGCTCTGGCGGGCGTGGGTGTGGCCTTCAAGCTGGCCCAGGCCCTGCTCGATGCGGTGCCGGTCCCCACGGGGGCCGAGGCCGCCTTTCTGCGGGGGCTCCTGAAGCTGGTGGCCCTGGGCACGGTGGCGGACATGGTGCCCCTCCGGGGGGAGAACGCCTGGCTGGTGCGCCAGGGACTCCAGGCCATGGGGGGAGCCAACGGGCCGGGACTCCAGGCTCTGCTGGCCTCGGCCCGCGTGGAGGGGGTGCCTCGGGCTTCGGCGGTGGCCTTCGGCCTGGGGCCCCGACTGAATGCCGTGGGCCGCATGGGAGGCGCCGAAGACGCTGTGCGCCTGCTGCTGACCCGGGATGCGGAGGAAGCCCAGGTCCTCGCGGATCGCGCCGAGACTCTCAACCTTGAACGCCGGGCCCTCCAGGAGGCCTTCCTGGCCCGGCTCCCGGAACCCGGGGACGAGGCTTTCGAACTGCTTGTGGAGGCCGGCGCCCACAAGGGGGTGCTGGGCATCGTGGCGGGGCAGCGCATGCGTCGGACCGGTCGGCCCACGGCCGTGGGCACGCTGGAGGATGGCCTCGTGCAGTGCAGCTGCCGGGCGCCCGAGGGCTTCGATCTCACGGAGTTGCTGGAGCGGGCTCGCCCGTGGCTGTCGGGGGGCGGAGGCCACAGGAGCGCGGCGGGCATGAGTTTTCCGGAAGCTTCGCTGCCTTTCGTGCGCCGGGCCCTCGCCACGGGGGCGCGGGAGCAGGCGGCTGGGCTCTTGGCCGAGGTGGCAGCGGTCGATGGCGAGGGCTTGGCGGAGGTCCCCAGTCCTGCGGGGATGGCCGCCCTGGAACCCTTTGGCATGGACTATCCCGAGCCGGTCTTCGCGGTTTCGGGCCGCGCTGCGGAGCTGCGCCCCTTCAAGGAGATCCATCTGCGTTTCCGCCTGAAAGGCCTCGAAGGCCGTTTCACGTGGTTCAGCGCCGCAGGGCTCATCCGAGAGGACGAAATGCTCACCGTGGCCGTTGCACCGGAGGATCACCCCCGCTGGGGCCGGTCCTGGAGGGTTGCGGAACGCCTGGGGGATCCCGCGTGAGGCTCTGGAGCCTGCTCAACGCCCGGAACCCCATCTGGCGTGGGGTCAGCGTGGCGCTCACCGGCAGCGTGCTGGGATTGAGCGCGTGGTACCTCCTCCGGGGCACCCGCCCCATCCTCCCAACGGAAGGGGGGCCAGCCGTTCGCGGGACCGTCGGCGCCCGGGGCACCCTGACGGAACAGGTCGGACGGGGCCGTTTCGTGGTGGCCTACGACACCCTTCTCGGCGAGGAACAGGATCTGCGGGTGATCCAGGTGAAGGGCACCCTGGAGGAGCCCGATGTCCGCTGGGCGGTTCTGGCGCCGGAGGCGCACCGATCGGAAGGCACCTGGTTGCTGCATGGGCCCCTCACCGTGGCTTCCCGTCTTCCAGGCGGAACCCCCACCGGCGAAGGCCGGATGGATCAGGCGGGGCCGGCCCTCCAGTGGAAAGACGGCGTCTGGAGAGGGCTTGCCCCGCTGAACTGGCAGGATCTGGAGGGACAGGGGAAGGGGATCTGGCACCTTCCCGCAGGTTGGACCCGTCAGGCCGATGGCCGATTGCAGGTGCAGCGTGGCCCCGTGGTCTGGGAAGCCCAGGAACCGGGTCCACTGAAGAGGCTCGTGGCCCAGCGCCTGGATCTGGGACTGGGGTTGCAGTCCGGTCGCCTGGAAGGCATCGCGGCTGAGGTCGAAGGCGGTCGCATGCAGGCCGAAGCGGCGGATTTCACGCCCGAACAACTCACATGGACGCCCCCGCTGACATTTCAACGCACGGACGGCTGGAGCGGCCAAGCCGAGGGGGGGCAGGCTCCTCGCCCAGCGCCCGGTGCTCCCTTGCAGGCTTTGGAACTCAAAGGGTTCCGGGCCCAGCGGTCCACCCCCGAAGGGCCCGAGCGGCTCATGGCAAGAGGGGCCCGCTGGACCTCCGCAGGTCTGCGACTGGAGGGAACCGTGCGCTGGGAACAGCCCCTGGACGGCCAAAGACTCACCCTCCAGGCTCCCCGGGTTCTGGCACGGGAGGGCGTTGGGGGCGATTTTCCGGCAGACCTGAGGAAGGGCGAAGCCTGGGCCGAAGGGCACCCCGTCCTCTCCTGGGGGAGCCGCTCCCTCAGCAGCCCCCGGATGGCGGCCCTCCGCACCGCCCGCACCTGGTCCATGCAAGCACCGGTGCTGGGCCGCTCCGAACAGGGCACCTTCACCGCCGGGGCCGGCGGAGGTTCACCCAAGCGCTGGTCCTTCGAGGGACCTGTCCGGGCCCAGATGGTGAACGGGGGCGAATTGAGAGGGGATCGCCTGCTCTGGGAGGCGGAGGCCTGGACGTTCCTGGGCCGGCCGGCCACCTGGACCCGGATCCGGGAACGGCTTTCCGCACCCCGGATCGTCCGCCAGGAGGGCCGATTGCTTTTCCCGGAGGGCCTCAACGGCGCCCTCGCGGGGCCGGAAGGGGATGTGCTCGTTCGCGCCGATCGCGGGGAAGGGCAATCCGGAACCTTCACCCTTCAGGGGCGCGTGGAGTGCCGGGGCCTGGGCTGGCGCTTGAATGCGGACCGCATTTCCGTAACCCTGGGGCCCGGGAACACGGTGAAGCTCCTCGATGCCAGGGGCGCCGTCACGCTGAGGGGACGCATGGGCGAAGGATGGGGCGAGGCCCTGGTGCTGGATCCGGTGCAGCGATCGGCCGCCTGGTCCGGCCGGGTTCGCGGACTGGCGGAGGTGCCGCGGTGAACGCTCCGGACCTGCGGTTGCGGGCCGAGAACCTGCACAAACGCTACGGAGAAAGGGCCGTGGTTCGGGGCGTCTCCCTGGAAGTGGCCCCTGGCGAAGTGGTGGGGCTGTTGGGACCCAATGGGGCCGGCAAGACCACCACCTTCTACATGGTGGTGGGAGTCGAGGCCCCCGATGAAGGCCGCATCCACTGGTGGGGGGCCGATGTCACCCACATGCCCATGCACCGACGGGCCCGGAAGGGCATCGGCTACCTGCCCCAGGAATCCAGCATCTTTCGCGGCCTGACCGTATGGGAGAACCTGCTGTCCCTGGCGGAACTGCAGTCCATTCCGCCCGCCGAACAGCGAGAACGCTGCGAACGCCTGCTGGAGGAGTTCCACCTTCAGAAGGTGCGGAGCACCCTGGGCATGAGCCTTTCCGGTGGTGAGCGCCGCCGCTGCGAAATGGCCAGGGCCCTGGTGACCCAGCCCCGGATCATGCTGCTGGACGAGCCTTTCGCAGGCGTGGATCCCAAGTCGGTGCTGGAGATCCAGGGTCTCATCGATGACCTGAAACAGCGCGGCATCGGCGTGCTCATCACCGACCACAACGTTCGGGAGACCTTGCAGATCGCGGACCGGGCCTATATCTTGGCCGACGGGATGATCATGAAACACGGACTGCCCCAGGAGATCGCCGAGGATCCTGACATTCGTCGGGTCTACCTGGGTGAGCGCTTCCGGTTGGATTGACAGGCGATCTCATGGCCGCCCTTGGTCCGAACCTCTCCCACCGGCTCGTACAGAGCCAGACCCTGGCCCTCACGCCGGCCATGCAGCTCAAGCTGAAGCTGTGGCAGATGAACCTGCTGGAGCTCAGCCAGACCATCGAGCACGAACTGCAGGAGAACCCCCTGCTGGAGCTGGTGGAGGAAGGGGAGGAAGTCCCCAGCCTGGAAGCCATCGAAGAAGGGCTGGATCCGGATGTGCTGGCGGATGCTCCTGCGGCCCAGGAAGGGGTGGAGGTGCCGGAAGGGCTCGACACCATGGACCTGGGTCCCCTGATGGATGCCGCCGGGGAGATGAACCCGGATGCGAACCTCGAGGGCTTTACCGAAGAAGGCGTAGCCCAGGTCCAGGAAACGGACATGGGGGCCGAGAATTCCTGGGATGGCGAAGCCCTGCCGCGCACCAGCAGCCTGCCGGATGAGGAACGGGGCAGCTGGGAAGATCGCCTGACCAGCAGCGAAACCCTTCAGGAGCACCTGCTGGGCCAGCTCTACCAGACCCTGGAATCGGACGATCCCCGGGCCCGGCTGCTGGAGCGGCTCATCGAGCATGTGGATCCCAAGGGGTTCCTCCGGCTGGACCCGGACCAGGGCCTGGAAACCACGCCCGCAGCGCTGGCCGCCGAACTGGGGATCGCCGAAGACCAACTGCAGGCGCTGATCGAGCTCCTCCAGGAGTTCGACCCTTCGGGGGTCGGCTGCTTCACCGTCAAGGAAAGCCTGCTGCTGCAGCTCTGCCATGCGGGCGCCGAACCCGACGATCTGGCGGTCCGCATCATCCAGGACCACGTGGAGCTTCTGGAGCAGCGGGACAGCGCCAAGCTGCGCAGGGCCCTGGGCTGCACTGAAGAGGAACTGGCCGAAGCCCTGGCCGTGCTGCGCCACCTGCACCCCGCCCCCGGCCGCGCCTTCGATCCCGAAGGCGAGCGGGTCATCAAGCCCGATGTGGTGGTCATCAAGGGCGAGGATGGCATCTGGAAGGTCTATCTCAACGATGAGGGGGTTCCGCGCCTCCGGGTGAACCAGGACTACAAATCCTTCCTGGCCGGGGCCGAAGGGAAGGGGGACAAGGATTTCATCCGGGATCGCTACCGCTCCGCTCGGGATTTCATCCGGGGCGTGGAGGATCGCAACCGCACCGTCCTGAGGGTCGCCCGGGCGATCGTGGAACTCCAGATGGAGTTCATGGAACACGGCATCGAGCGTCTGCGTCCCATGGTGCTGCGGGATGTGGCCGAAGCCACAGGCTTCCACGAGTCCACCATCTCCCGGGTGGTGAAGGCCAAGACCATCCATACCCCCCGGGGCTTGTTCGACCTCAACTACTTCTTCAGCGCCTCGCTGGGCTCGGCCTCCGGGGATGACGTCTCCGCCACGGTGGTCAAGCACAAGATCAAAGCCATCATCCAGGCGGAGGATCCCGCCAAACCCCTGAGCGATGAATCCATCGCAGGGCTTCTGGATCGGGATGGCATCAAGGTGGCCCGACGCACGGTGAACAAGTACCGGGAAGAGCTGAAGATTCCTCCAGCTTCCCAGCGCCGCCGCCGATAGGAGGGGAAACCTGGCGCGGTTCCAGCGCACCCAGCAAGGTCAGCGAGTCCTTCCCCGGGCCCGACAAGGCCCTTTTCATAGGAGTCCGCGATGAAGGTCGACTTCACCGGCCGCCACATGGAGGTCTCCGAGGCACTCCGGCAATTCGCCCAGGAGCGCCTCGGCAAAATGGCCCCCTACCTGGACGACGTCATCGACGCCCACATCACCTTGGGAGTCGAAAAGCACCGGCATCAGGCCGAGCTTTCGGTCAAGACCCGGAACCACGAATACCTCGCCAGCGCCGAAACCGATGACATGTACCAGAGCCTTTCCCAGGCCCTGGACAAGCTGGAACATCAGGCCCACAAGCAGGCGGGCAAGCGGCAGGCCAGTTTCAAGGGCGGCCTGAAGGAACTGCTGGCGGAGCCTGCCGAGTAACCGAAGTTCCCTTGGTTCAGATGGAAGGGGCCCGGGATTCGGGCCCCTTCATCATCCGGATGATCTAACCTGGAGCCGTGGAGGCGCCATGACCGAAGCCACCCTTGACCCCAAGGCCCCTGAGGTTCCGAAACAGACCTGCCAGAAATGCCGATTGGACTATCCATTGGACCACTTCGGACATGGCAACGCGGACCAGGCCTGCGTGTGCAAGCGGTGCCTGAAGGCCATGGGATACCGCGTTCCATGAGCGCCTGCATCGATCTTCTGAACGCCGTGCTGACAGGTCGCCGCCTGGAGGATGACGAGGCCCTGGACCTCTATCAGCGTGCCGACCTGATGGATCTGGCCCTTGCTGCCACGGCCGTGCGGAATCGCCACAACGATCCCGCGCGGGTGAGCTTCGTCATTGACCGCAATGTGAACTACACCGATGTGTGCAATGTCTACTGCACCTTCTGCGCCTTTTACCACAAGCCTGGTGATCCCAAGGGCTACGTTCTGACTCGCGAACAGCTTCGACGGAAGGCCGAAGAGACCCAGGCCCTGGGCGGCACGGGATTCCTGCTCCAGGGGGGCGTGAACCCGGACCTGCCGTGGTCGTACTACCTGGATCTGGTCCGTTTTCTGAGTCAGGATCTCGGCATCTGGGTCCACGGGTTCTCCCCGGTGGAGATCCAGCAGATGGCCCGGTTGAGCGGTCTGGGCCTGAAGGGAACCCTTGCAGCCCTCCGGGAAGCCGGCCTGGGGAGCCTTCCCGGCGGCGGGGCGGAGTTGCTGGTGGAGCGGATCCGCAAGAAGATCGCGCCCCTCAAGGGCGGTCCGGAAAAATGGCTCGAAGTCATGGAAGCCGCCCACGAACTCGGAATGAAGACGACCGGAACCCTGATGTTCGGCATCACGGAAACCCTGTCCGAGCGGATCGAGCACCTGCGCAGGCTCCGGGACCAGCAGGACCGTGCTCTGGTCCGGGGCAACGGAGGCGGGCATACCGCTTTCGCCGCCTGGCCCTTCCAGAGCGGCCACACGCCTTGGGCCGGGAAGATCCCCAAGCCCACCGATGTGGAATACCTTCGCACCATCGCTATGGCCCGCATCTACCTGGACAACTTCCCCCACATCCAATCCAGCTGGGTGACCATGGGCCGCAAAACGGGGCAGGCGGCCCTCCACTACGGCTGCGATGACATGGGCAGCCTCATGCTGGAGGAGAACGTCGTCAGCGCCGCCGGGACCTGCTTCTCCGTGAACCGGGAGGAAATGGACCGGATGATCCGCGAGGCCGGCTTCGAGCCCTGGCAGCGGGACAACATCTACCGCCCTGTGGAGCCCTGAAGACCAAGGGGAGGAAGGATTCCCCTCGCCCGAGGGGGCTCGGGCCGCGGCACCGCTTCCGGCCGGCGCTGGACCGCCTCGCCGCTGCGCAGCTCGACGGGCGCCTACCGCCGGGCGTTGCCGATTCGAATCCTTCCTCGGCAGGAGGGCCCCTGCGGGGCCTTTGGATTGGTTGGGGAGGAAGGATTCGAACCCTCGGATGGCGAGACCAAAACCCGCTGCCTTACCACTTGGCGACTCCCCAGTGGAGGAAAAGTCTAGCGCGGGCGTGGGGTTTGGGTCTAGGAGCCCGCCTTGGGGGTGAACCCGAACTCCTCCACACCCAGGAGATCCGGGCGGACGGTGGCGGTTTCGCCCTCCTCCATGCGGCTCAGGGCGCGAAGGCCGGTGGCTTCTTCGTAGGCCAGGAGCACCCTGCGTTCCAGGGCGGCGCGGACCTCATTGTTCAGCGGGAAAGCGGTGTCCTTGAAGGATCCGTCCCTGCGGCGCTTGCTGGGCATGGCCACGAAATAGCCTTCCTCCCCCTCGACCACCCGCAGATCCCCCACAAGGAAGGCTTCGTCCAGCACGATGGCCGCGAAGGCCCGGAGCTTCTCGTCCCCGTCTACCTTGTTGATCCGCACTTCGGTGATGTTCAGCGTGCCCATCCGGCCCTCCCGAGTCTCCCAGTCTATCGGACAGCCCGCGGGCGACCCAGGAGCGCCGTTGTAGGATGGATGGGCCGCATCTCGCGGCCGCCGGAGCATCCTGTGGCCCCACTGCCATCCCAACCGGACCCCGACACCTGCCGCGTGGCTGCTGAATCCGTGCTGGGCGCCGCCCGGGCGGCCCTGGCGGACCTGCAAGCCCACTGGGATCCTGCCGTGGTGGAGGATTGGACGGTCCACATCACCCGTGGGCCGGGGCGCGTGGTGCTTTCTGGGATGGGCAAATCGGGCCTGGTGGCCCAGAAGATCGCTGCCACCCTGGCCAGCACGGGATGTCCCTCCCTCTACCTTCACCCCGCCGAAGCCCTCCACGGCGATCTGGGC
The DNA here is from genome assembly GCA_002068835.1 of Acidobacteria bacterium ADurb.Bin340. Taxonomy (GTDB): domain Bacteria; phylum Acidobacteriota; class Holophagae; order Holophagales; family Holophagaceae; genus MWBB01. The sequence continues at coordinate 10,583 of MWBB01000023.1, forward strand.
ATGGTGACGCCGGATGACACGGTCCTGATGCTCAGCAACAGCGGGGAAACCGAAGAGGTGGTCCGGCTCCTTCCGAGCCTCCTGCGCCTTGGGGTTCCCCTGGGGGCCATCACCGCGCGCCCCGAGAGTCGTTTGGGCAAGGCGGCCCGGTGGGTCTTCCCCTATGCGCTTCCCGAAGGGGAAGGGTGCCCCCTGAGCTTCGCCCCCATGGCTTCGACCACCCTCCAACTGGTCTGGGGGGATCTCCTGGCAGCCCATCGCATGGCCTGGACCGGGTTCACCCTGGAAGGTTTCGCCCAGTTTCACCCCGCTGGAAGTCTCGGAGCTAAGCTCCTGCTTACAAAAGACTTGATGAGTAAAGAATTCCCAACGGTTGCCCCGGATGCCCCCTTGGTCCAGGTTCTGGGAGAGATGACCCGCGGGCGACTCGGGATGACCACCGTCCAAGCAGCGGGGCGACTGGTCGGAGTAGTCAGCGATGGAGACATCCGTCGAGCCCTGGAGCGCGCCCAGGCCTCCGGAAGGAACCCTCTCGACCTCACAGCTTCAGACCTGATGACGGCACATCCCATCACGGCGGACCCCGAGCGGCATGCCGTCGAAGCGGCCAAGATCCTGGAAGCCCGCAAGATCACCTTCCTGGTCGTCACCCTCGGGGAACAGCCGGTTGGGGTGCTTCACATTCATCATCTGCTCGAGGCTAAAGTCCTTTAGGGACATGGGGATGGACCTCCAGGCGTCCACCCGAAAGGTTACATAATATACATTATCGAAAGTTGTCTGTGGCCCTTCGAATCCTCCAACGCTACCTTCTGCGCCGCTGGGCCATTCCCTTGGCCGGTGCCCTCTTCTTCTTTGGAGGGATGATGCTGGCCAGCCAGGTGGTGCAGACCTCCCGGGATCTGTTCGCCCAGGGGGCTGCCTTCCGCTGGCTGATCCCGCTTCTGGTTACCTCGCTTCCAGAGATCTTCGGACTGGTGCTGCCCATGGCCGCGGTGCTCGGTGGTCTCATGGGCACCCAGCACCTGGCGGAGGGCTCCGAACTGGTGGCCAGCCAGGGGTTGGGCAGCGGTTCCCGGGTGATCCTCAAACCTTGGGCGATCCTCGCGCTCCTGCTCTTCGGCCTGGGCACCCTCAACGCCCATTTCCTGGTGCCCGGCTCCAGCCGACTGCTGTTCAGGCTCCAGAACCAGATGCTGGAGGAGGCCCAGACCCGTTTCCTCAGGCCCGGCGCGCCACCCTATTACCCGCCGGGATCTCCGACCCATGCCCTCTGGGTGGCGCCTTCCGGGAGCATCCATTTGATGGAGGTGACCCCCGAAGGCATCCAGCATCTGGTGGCCGAGCGCATGTCCTGGACCCGTTCCGAAGATCGAGCCCGAGGGCCAGCCCTGACCCTCAACCTGGAGAGCCTCTCCGGAGTCCGGTTCCAGCGGACCTCGGGAAGCGTGCTGCATCTGCGCCAGGAATCCCTGGCCATCGGACAGACGGTTCCTCCCACGTTCCGCCCCATCCCGCCAACCCCGGTCCGTTATCTGGATACCCCCGACCTCATCCGGACCTGGTCCCGGGAATCCGCCACAGAACTCTCCCGCCGTCTCGCCCTTCCCTTGGCTGCCGGCGCCCTGCTCCTTCTGGGCATCGCCCTGGGATTCGGGCACCCCCGGTTTCACCACGGAGGGGCGCTGGTCAAGAGCCTGATGGTGATCCTGGGCTACTACCTGGGGCTCAAGATCTTTGAGAATGCCCTTGCGGGGGGGCATGGGTGGGGGTTCGCGGGGCTGCTCCTGCTGCCCTGGGTCTTCATGGCAGCAGGAATGCTGCTCCTGGCCCGGCGGCTCCGCCCTCATCACACCCACCGTCGCTCCCGCATCGCCCGCTGGGTGAGTCTTGTGGCTCCCGGAACCGCCCGGCTTTTTCAGGTTGGGTGGCATCACCTGACCCGGAACATGGATCGCCTGAGGGATCTCCTGGCACGCTTGCGCCCGGGGAAGCAGAGCCACGGAGTTCTCGGCGCCTGGAGCCGGGGGCTCTGGTGGCGCATGTGGGGGGCCACCTTGGCCACATTCCTGGTGTTGAACCTGCTGATCGAGTATGCCTCCCGTGCTGGAGACCTTTCTAAAAACGGAATACAAATATATGTATTCATTAAGTTTTGGATTTTGAATCTCTCGAATTTCCTGGGCATCGTTCTGCCCATCGTCTTCGTGTTCGGGGCCGTGCTGGCCCTGGGCGAGCTGGCCGTGTCGAGGGAATGGACCGCTCTGAAGGCGGGCGGGGTCAGCCTGCTCCAGCTCGTCCGCGTCACTGGGGGGGCGCTGCTGCTGGTCCTGGCGGGCACCTTCGTGTTCCAGGCGGTCCTAGCGCCCAGGATGTCCGGACCCGCCTACACCCTTCACCGTGAAATGCGCCGCAAAGCGCCCAAGCGAACCCAATCCCGGCCCTGGCTTCACCTGGGCAACACGGGGGTGCTCTGGCATCTGGAGGGAAAAGAGCGCTGGGGATTCCCGCTGAAGGCCATGGGCGAAGGCCCGGTGCTTCTCCGGTGGGCCCTGGGTGAGGAACGCTCTCAAACCTTGCCTTGGAATGGCTTGGCGATGTCGCCCGGCCCTGCGGCCATCGACCTTTTCCCGGATCGGGCCCTTCGTGCCTATGCCCGGGCCGAGGAAACCCCCACCTTGGACCTTTTCCGCTGGCAGCGATGGGCCCCGGATCCTGAGCGGGCCACCCTTCTCTGGTCGAGGCTTCTGGCCTGGCTGGCAGGCCCATCCCTGCTTTTCGCGCTTCTGCCCTTCGCCTTCCCGGCACCCCGGGCCGGCCGCGGTCGTGCCCTGGGGTATGCCCTGGTGGTCTGCCTGCTGTATCTGGGGGCTCAGGCCATCTTCAATGGCGCCGCCCAGGCCGGCGAGGTGCCGGCCCCCTTCGGTGTCCTGGCCCCCATGCTCCTCTTTGCGGGGTTCGGTTTTTGGAACCTTAATCGAATCAAAACATGAAACCCATTATTCGACCTTCCTGTCTTACCGCCCTTCCCGATGACGTATGGCAACGCCTGGTGGCGGCCCTGGATCGGCCGGACCTGCAGCCGGGCGCCCCAGTCATGGTGGCGATGTCCGGGGGGGTGGACAGCTCGGTTGCCGCGGCGCTCATGGCCGAGCTGGGTTTTGGCGTGATCGGGGTTTCCATGCAGCTCTTCGACAAGGATCCGGGCCGAACGGCGGCAGGATCCTGCTGCACGCTGGAGGATTTCCAGGATGCGCGACGAGTGGCTGACCAGTTGGGCTTCCCCTTCTATGTCATGGATTTTCGCGCCGCCTTCCGCCAGGAGGTCATCGCGGATTTCGTCTCATCCTATGAACGTGGCGAAACGCCAAGTCCCTGTATCCAGTGCAATCAGCATCTGAAGTTCGACGAGCTTGTACGAGCCGCGGAAACCCTGGGCGCCACCCACGTGGTTACGGGGCACTATGCGCAGGTCAAGGGGGTTCCCGGCGCGCAGCGGCTGGCCCTCTGGAAGGGGATGGATCCGGTGAAGGATCAGTCCTATTTCCTGTTCGCGGCCTACCAGCTCCAGTTGTCTCGCACCCTGATGCCGCTGGGGGGGCTGACGAAACCGGAGGTTCGCCACCTGGGCAGGCTCCTGGGGCTGCACCTGGCGGAGAAAGCCGAAAGCCAGGAGATCTGTTTTGTGGAAGGGGGCCGCTACGATCGCTTCCTGGAGGACGCGGGCCTGCAGCCCCAGACCGGCCCCTTCCGCCGCCTGGGGGATGGCAAGGTCCTGGGGCATCACCAGGGCTTCTGGCGCTTCACCGTTGGACAGCGGCGGGGACTGGGCCTCGCCCACACCGCACCGCTCTACGTGGTCCGGATCGAACCCGAAACCCGGACCGTATGGGTGGGCGAAGCCCCAGACCTGCTGGAAACCCGATTGCGGGTGAGGGATGCCGTCTGGGTGGACCGCCGCCCAGACCTGCCCCTGGCCTGCACGGCCAAGATCCGTTCCCGGAGCCCCGAGGCCCCCGCTGTGGTCCGGGAACACCCTTCCGGGGGCCTGGAGGTGGTCTTCGAGGCTCCCCAGCGGGCCATCGCGCCGGGTCAGGCCGTGGTCTTCTATCGAGGCGATGAGGTGCTTGGCGGGGGATGGATCATCCGGGAAAGGTGAAAAATTGCCCAACCCTCCACGAGGCATTTTTTAACCCATTCAAACCTGGGATTACGAACCGCAAGGGCCATTCTCTATTCAAACATTTGTTTTGAATGGGTTTGAGCGTGTCGCCCGACGAACTTTTCGGCCAAGCCGGGAGGTTGGCACGGGGGATGCGATGGGGGCCGCGGGAGGTCCAACCATGCCATCCATTCTCAACAACGTCGCAGCTCTGGGTGCCTCAAGGCAGCTCAGCATTACCAACCGGGAGCTCGAACGCACCATCGAGCGCCTCACCACCGGACGCCGGATCAACCGAGCCTCCGACGATGCCGCCGGTCTGGGCATCAGCAACAAGCTGGGGGCCGATATCCGCATTGCCGCCCAGGGCAAGCGGAACGCCAACGACGGCATCTCCTACCTGCAGGTGGCCGATGGCGTCCTGGAGGAGGTCACGAGCCTGCTCACCCGGGCCGCCGAACTCACGGAGCAGGCCAAGACGGGCACCATCTCCAACACCAACCGGGTCAACATCGATGCGGAATTCCAGAACATCATCCGCTCCCTGGTGGACATCGGCCAGAACACCCAGTTCAACGGCCAGAACATCTTCGGATCGGCCGCCACGGTGTCCGTGGGCACCTTCACCGCCATCGGAATCACGGTGGCCACCATTGCTTCCTCCGGCACCAATGCGCTGGGGCTGGAAGCGAACACTACGAACCTCACCACGGATGTCAACGCATCGCTGGCTTCGCCGCTGATCTTCGATGCCCTGGAATCCGTGTCCAATACCCGGGCCAGTCTCGGCGCGGCCCAGCAGCAGTTGACGGCCATCTCCAATGCCCTGGGCATCCAGGTGGAGAACTTCACCTCCGCCTACAGCCAGATCCGAGACGCCAACGTGGCCGACGAGATCGTGAACCTCACCAAGTTCCAGATCCTCAACCAGTCCGGCACCAGCGCCCTGGGCCAGGCGAACCAGGCCGCTCAGCAGATCCTCTCGCTCCTCCGCTGAGGGTTTCCCTAGAGGACGGGCCGGAGGTCCGGCACCCTGGACCTCCCGCCGTCCCGCGGCCGACCGGATTTCCGGCCCGTCTTCGCGCCCCCGCCCGCCGGTGGGGGCGTTTTCGTGCGTGAGCATGGTCACCGCGGCCTCCCGGTAAGCTGGAATTTTCCGGAGGCGGCATGTTCGATGCCTATCAAGCCTGGGTCCAGGCCCAGCCCTTCCAGTCCGCGGCGATCCAGTTCGCGATCCTCGGCACCCTGGGCGAGGTGATCGCGGCCACCGTGCGCCAGCGACGGTTCACGCTGCCCTGCACGCCTGCCCGCCTGGCCCTCAAAGCCCTGGCTTGGGCCCTGCTGGGCCTCATCATCAAGTACGGCTTCATCGGCATGCGGGGCTTCACGGAACTCCTGCTGCACAAGGGGATGCTGCCCGGCTTCCTGGCCCAGGAAAACAGCCGCCTGGGCTTCGCCTTCGCCCTCTCCACCCTCACGAACGTCTTTTTCGGCCCGCAGATGATGGCCTTCCACCGCATCGAGGACAACCTGATCCTCGGCGAGAAGGGATTTACAGGCATCCAGCGGGCCTGGTGGACCCTGGTCTGGTTCTGGATTCCCGCCCACACCGTGACCTTCGCCCTGCCCCAGGACTACCAGATCGGCCTGGCTGCGGTGTGGGGGCTGGTGCTGGGCATCATCCTGGGACTGGCCAAACCCAAGAGCTGATTAACCTGGGGACATGTGGATGGTCCCCTTTCCGGTTCTCGGTCTCTCCGGCGGCATCGCCTCGGGCAAGAGCTTCGTCGCAGCGCACCTGGCCACCCGGGGCTGGGTGGTGCTTGATGCGGACGAAGCCGCGCGGGCCGTGGTGGCGCAGGGCACCGAGGGACTGGCGGCGGTGGCCGAGGCCTTCGGCCCGGAGGTGCTGGATGCCCAAGGCCGCCTGGACCGGAGTCGGCTGGCGGCCCGGGTGTTCAGCGATCCTTCCGCCCGCCAGCGGCTGGAAACCCTTCTGCATCCCCGGATCGAAGCCCATCTCCAGGCTCGGTTGGCGGCCCTTCCTGCGCACACCCGCGGGGCCGTGCTGGATGCGGCCCTGTGGGTGGAGCGAAGCCAGGCCCACGGCTTCGATGCGTTCTGGGTGGTGGATGCCCCGGAACCCCTGAGACTGGAGCGCCTGAAGGCCCGGGACAACTGTTCCGAAGCCGAAGCCCAGCGCCGCTTCAGCGCCCAGCTCGCCTCCGCGGAGCGGAACCTCCATGCGGAGCGGGTGTTCCTCAACGATGGCCGTGATCTGGAGCCTCTGTTGGACGAAGCGGAGGCCGCCCTTCTGGCAGACTGGCAGGTGCGCCGGGGGCGCATCTGGAGTGCTGCCATGAACCCGCCCTTCCAGCCCGAGGAACTTCGGCAGGTGCTGGCGGATCTCCTCGCCCGGGGCGGGGATTCCGCAGAGGTCTTCATGGAGCGGCGGCGCGCCTGCGCCCTGGGCATGGATGATGGACGCATGGAGGATCTGCTGGCCTCCGAAACCTTCGGAGCGAGCCTGCGACTGGTGGAGGGCGAAGCCACCCGTTTCGCCGACCTCATCGCGCCCACCCTGGCGGAACTGCGGGAGGCGGCCTGCACCCTGGCGGCGCCGGGCCGGGGCCCATCCCTTCCGGTGCCTTCCCTCGAAAAGCAAACGCATCCCACGCCCTGCCCCGTGCTGGAGGATCCCGCCACCGTGGGCCTGGACCGCAAAGTGGCCCTGGTGAAGGAAGCCGAAGCCCTGGCCCGCGCCCACGGCGAAGCCCTGAAGCCTGGAGCCCTTCGGCAGGTGGCCCTCGGCTACGGCGACAGCACCCAGTCCGTATGGATCGCCCGCGCCGAAGCGCAGAACGGCGTCTGCCAGGCCACCCTCACCCAGGATGTGCGGGTCCAGGGGGTGCTCCGGGTTTCCGTCACCGCCGGCGAAGGGGAGCTGCTCCAGACGGGCTACCAGGTGCTGGGCGAAGCCCGGGGTTTCGAGCAGTTCGATCCGGACCGGGTGGCGGCCACGGTGAAGGAGGCCGTGCGGCTGGCCCTCCAGGCCCTGGAAGCCCGGCCCGCTCCCGCAGGCACCTTCCCCGTGATCCTCTCCAGCAGCGCCGGCGGCACCATGATCCACGAAGCCTGCGGCCACGGGCTGGAGGCGGACCTCGCCCTGGCGGGCATGAGTGCCTTCGCAGGCAAGCTGGGACAGAAGGTCGCCGCCGAAGGCGTGACCCTCATCGACGATGGCACCCTGCCCCACAAGCGCGGCAGCCAGGCCGTGGACGACGAAGGCCATCCCACCCAGCGGGTGGTGCTCATCGAAAACGGCATCCTCAAGCGCTACCTGCAGTCCCGCAAGACCGCCCGGCAGATGGGAGTTGAGCCCACGGGCAACGGCCGCCGGGAGAGCTACCGCCACCTGCCTATTCCAAGGATGCGCAACACCTTCCTGGCGCCGGGGCCCGAAGCTCCCGAGGCCATCCTGGCGGATCTCGACCGGGGACTGCTGGTGAAGCACATGGGCGGCGGCCAGGTGGATACGGTCACGGGCAATTTCGTTTTCCAGGTGACCGAAGGCTTCTGGGTGGAGTGCGGACAGGTCCAGCACCCCGTTCGGAACGCCACCCTTTCGGGCTGCGGGCCCGAGGTGCTCCAGCAGCTCACCCGCATTGGCTCCGACCTCTGCCATTTCGACATCGGCACCTGCGGCAAGGATGGCCAGGGCGTGCCCGTGTCCGATGCCCTGCCCACCATCCTGTGCCCGGCCCTGGTGGTGGGCGGCACCGCAGCAGCGCACGATCTCCAGGAGCAGCCATGAACCAGCGCCTTCAGCTCCAGCTCGGCGACCTCACCGCCATGGATGTGGACGTCCTCGTGAATTCCACCGACCCCTCGATGAGGGATGGCGGCCCTGTGCACAAGGCCGTGCATGCCGCCGCCGGCGAAGGCCTTGCGGCCGAATGCGTGCAGGTGGGCGGCTGCCCCGTAGGCGAGGCCCGCCTTACCCGCGGCCATGACCTGAAGGCCCCCTTCGTCATCCACACCGTGGCGCCCACGTGGCGGGATGGCCTCAAGGGCGAACCGGCCCAGCTGGCATCCTGCTACCGCAGCGCCCTGGCCCTGGCCGAGCTCCGCGGCTTCCGCACCCTGGCTTTCCCCAGCCTCGGCAGCGGCCGCCAGCCCCAGATCCCCCTCGAGGTGGCCGCGCCCATCGCCGTGCGCGCCATCCTGGCCTTCCTGGAAGACCACGCCTTCCCGGAAAAGGTCTACCTCGTCTGCTTTGACGCCCCCACCTACCAGGCCTACCAGCGGGCCCTGCGGGAGGCCCTGCCCTGATGTCCGAGATCCTCTCCAGCCTCATCCCCGAACCCCTGGAGGAACGCCTGCACACGGCCCTCCGCCAGGCCATGGCCCTGGGGGCCGAGGGCGCCGAAGCCTTCGTGACCGTGTCCCGCAGCCGCAAGGCCAAGGTGCGCAACGGCGTTCTGGAAGATCTCACCGCCAGCAAGCGGGGCGGCCTGGGGCTGCGGGTCCTGCGCGAAGGCCGCACGGGCATCGCCACCACCACCGACCTGTCCCGGGCCTCCTTCTCCGATCTGGTCCAGCAGGCCTGGGAACTGGCGGCCCTGGGTGATCCCGATCCCTGGCTGCGCCAGGCCGAACCTTCGGGCTCCGACGATCTGCCCAGCCGCTACGATGCCCGGGCCGAGGCCCTGGCCCCCGAGGACCGCATCCAGCGGGCCTTCCGCCTGGAAGCCGCAGCGCGGAAGGCCTCGGACCGCGTGGTGGCCGTGCGGGAGGCCGCCTGGAGCGATGGCGCCGGCGCCAGCCTGCTCCTCACCCAGCGGGGCGTTCGCACGGCCGACCTGGGCAGTTCCTGTTCCGCCTCCATCGAACTGGCCGTGGAGCGGGAAGGCGATCGTCAGGCCGCCTGGCACTGGGATGTGGGCCGCCAGCCCGGCGACGTGGACCTGGAAGCCATCGGCGCCGAAGCCGCCCGCAAGGGCGAACGGAAGCTCAACCCCGTGCCGTTGCCTTCGGGCCGCTACCCCGTGGTGCTGCACCCGGAGGTGGCCGTGGACCTCTTCAGCCTCGTGGCGGGCATGCTGTCGGCGGAATCCGTGCTCAAGGGGCGCAGCCTCTTC
>MWBB01000024.1 GCA_002068835.1 Acidobacteria bacterium ADurb.Bin340
AGCGCCTCGACGGCCCGGTGCGCGGCAACGGCAAGATCATTCAGGAACTCGAAGCAGAATTCCGCGGCGCCGGCTGGAACGTCATCAAACTGGTCTGGGGCACGCATTGGGATACGCTGTTCAATCGGGACAAGAAGGGCATCCTCAAGAAACGCATGATGGAACTGTGCGACGGCGAGTACCAGACCTTCAAGGCCAAGAACGGCGCCTACGTTCGCGAAAACTTCTTCAACACGCCGGAACTCCGGGAACTGGTCGCCGACTGGACCGACGCCGACGTCTGGATGCTCTGCGGGAAACCACCGCCGCCTGTGCGCCCCTGGTCTACGGAGCCGCCGCCATGGATGTGGGCGCCGCCCTCATTGAAGCCTTCTGGTCCGCCAGCGCGCAGATTCCCCCCGCTGTGAAATTCACCGTGGGAGGAGGCCTGTGGGGCATGGTCCTCCTCTACTTCGCCCTGGGCGGGCTGCGCGGACGGCGCCGTGCTTGAACGCCTGAAGGTGGCCGTCCGGGCCCGAGCCCCCTTCGAGGCCCTGGATCTGGGCCTGGCGGTGTTGCGGGCCCAGGCGGGGCCCGTCTACCGGGTGTGGCTCACCACATTCCTTCCCGTGGCCCTGGTTCTCCACACCCTGCTGTGGCGCCACCCCTGGTGGGCCACCCTGCTGCTCGTCTGGCTGAAGCCCCTGCTGGGGCGCCCCATCCTGCACATCCTGGGCCGCGCCACCTTCGGCGAAGTGCCCAGCCTCCGGGCCACCCTCCGGGCCTTTCCCCTCATCTACCGGCGCGGCACCCTGGCCACCCTGCTCTGGCGACGGCTGGGGCCCGAGCGAAGCCTCCTGCTGCCCGTTTGGCAGTTGGAGGGCCAGCAGGGACGGGACTACCGGCAACGCAGCCGGGTGCTTCTGCGCGCGGGCCGCAGCGCAGCTTTCCTCTGGACCTTCTTCGCCTTCGGCATGTGGCTGCTGCTGCCCGCCAGCCTGCTGGCCCTGGCCGCCTTCCTCTGGCCCCAGGGCAGCGGTTTCGATCTGATGGAAGCCCTTTTCGCCTCCGAAGCCCACCGCCGTCTGCCGGCGCTGGATTTCAGCCTAGCCCTCCTGCCCACGCTCGCAACGGCCCTGCTGGAGCCCTTCTATGTGGCCGGAGGCTTCGGCCTCTACCTGAACCGCAGGGTCCACCTGGAGGGCTGGGACCTGGAACTGGCCTTCCGGGGCCTGGCGGCCCGCGCCACCCGCATGCGAAGCGTGGTTCTGGCCCTGCTGCTCGTCCTGGGCCTTCCACTGGTCGGCAGCCCACCGCCCCCCTCGGCCGCCAAATCCCAGCTCCAGGAAGTGCTGAAGTCGCCGGAATTCCAGGTGAAATCCAAGCGGCGCGCCCTGCGTTTCCGGCACCGCCCCGAGGCCCGGCAGCCGCGAACCTGGCAGCCTCCAGCCTGGCTGGCGCAACTGCTTCCCTGGATCGCCCAGGGCGTGAAGGTCCTTCTGGTGTCCGTCGGCCTCGGTCTGCTGGTCTGGCTCCTGCTCCGCTTCCGCCGCGATCCCGGAGCCCCCCCGGAGGTCCGGGAGGAACGCCGCCCCCCCGAACAGCTTTTCGGCCTGGACCTGCGTCCCCGCTCCCTGCCCAAACGCCCGGGATCCGCCGCCGAGGCCCTCTGGGATGCGGGACGCTTCCGGGAGGCCCTCGCCCTTCTGTACCGGGGCGCCCTGGCCCATCTGGTGCGGGTGGAGCACGCCACGATCCCCCCGGGCGCCACGGAATCGGAAGTCCTCGGAATCGCCCAGCAGGCGCTGCCTGAAGGCGCCGGAGCCTACCTGGAGCGCCTCACCGGAGCCTGGTGCCGCGTGGCCTACGGGGGCGCCGCGCCGGAAGCCTCGGATCGCCATTTGTGCGGGGAATGGAGCCTGCATTTCCCCGGAGGCCGGTCATGAAGAGCCGGCTGGCGGTCGCCCTGCTGCTGGTGCTGAGCCTCCTCGGAGGCATCGCCTGGCTGGTGTCCCGCCAGCTGGAGTGGCACGAGGAGGAGCACTGGACGGGCTACCAGGGCGAGGCCCGCGCCAACCCGTTCCTGGCAGCCCAGCGGTTGCTGGAACGCTCGGGGCGGAAGGTCACCAGTTTCCGGGGGCTTCCACTGGGCAAGCGACTGCCGCCTCCCGGAGATGTGCTGATCCTCCCGGCCCGGGAAGTGCTCCTGAGCCCGGGGCAGGCTGCGGAACTGGCGGGATGGGTGGCCCGGGGCGGCCTCCTGGTCACCGAGGGGCGGGTACCCCTGCAGCCGGAGAACCCGGAGACCCGCGACGCCCTGCTGGAGGCCTTCGGCCTGCGATTCGCGCCCGCGCCTCCCCCTCCGGAGAGCACATCGCCCCACCCATCGCCCTTCGAGTTCGACATGGATGAACAGCCGTTGTCCATCGAGGTCAGTCCCCACGGTGTACTGGAGGTTTCCGAGGACCTGGCCAGCGGTTCGGCGGGCGACGACCAGGGCCTCCGGGTGGTCCGGGTGGCCCATCAGCAAGGCGCCGTGCTCGCCTTCACAACCCTGGACATCCTCCGGAACGACCGTCTGGCGCGGCAGGACCATGCGGATCTGCTGGTGGGACTCCCGGCCCAGCGTGCCCCCCAGGCACGGGTCTGGATCGTCACCCACGAGGTGGCTCCCTCCCTGATGCAGTGGCTCAGGGAAAGGGCCTGGATGGTGCTGGTTTCCGCGGGCGCACTGGCCTTGGCGGCCCTGGCCGCGAAAACGTCTCGCTTCGGCCCTCTGCAGGCGGCTCCCGAAGATGCCCGCAGGAGCCACCTGGAGCATCTCGCCGCCGTGGGGCGATTCCAGTGGCGCCACCGCAAGGGAGCCCCCCTGCTCCAGGCTGCCCGACGAACCCTGGATCGTCGGCTGTCCCTGCGGCACCCGGCCTGGCGCGACCTTCCGCTGGACGAACGCTGCCGGAAGCTGGCGGAGGCCAGCGGCCTGCCAGAACCGGACATCCTCCGCGCCCTGCGCGATGACCCGCCCCTTGATCCCCGGGATTTCACCCACGCCCTGCGCACCCTTGACCTTTTGCGGAAGCAGCCATGAGCCCTCACGCCACCTCCCCCCTCGACTTCGCGCGCCTGGAACAGGCTTCGGCCCTGGCCACCCAGCTCCGCTCGGAGCTGGCCAAGGCCGTCGTGGGCCAGCGGTCCGTGGTGGATCAGGTGCTGGTGGCCCTCTTCGCCGGGGGCCATGTGCTGCTGGAAGGCGTCCCGGGACTCGGGAAGACCCTCCTGGTGCGGGCCCTGGCCCGGACCTTCCAGGGCGCCCACGCCCGCATCCAGTTCACGCCGGACCTCATGCCTTCGGATGTCATGGGCCACGCCCTCTATGATCCCAAGAGCGAACGCTTCCACATCCGCCAGGGCCCTGTGTTCACGAACCTGCTGCTGGCGGACGAGATCAACCGCGCCCCCGCCAAGACCCAATCGGCCCTGCTGGAGGTCATGCAGGAACGCCAGGTCACCATCGAAGGCCGGTCCTTCCAGGCGCCCACCCCCTTCATGGTGCTCGCAACCCAGAACCCCCTGGAGCAGGAAGGCACCTACCCCCTGCCCGAAGCTCAACTGGATCGGTTCCTCCTGAAGATCGACATCGAATGTCCCGCCGAGGACGAGGAGACCGAACTGGTGCGCCGGGTCACGGAGGGCAAGGTCGGCGATGCGCTGGATGTGGAAGCCGTCAGCGCCGTGGCCGATGCCGAAGCAATCCTGAACCTCCAGCAGGCTGCAGCCCGGATCCGGGTGGATGACCAGGTGCTGGCCTATGCCGTGCGGATCGTCCGGGCCACCCGCACCTGGATGGGCCTGGCCCTGGGAGCGGGCCCCCGGGGCGGCATCGCCCTGGTCCGGGCGGCCCGAGCTTCGGCCCTCCTGGCAGGCCGGAGCTTCGTGACCCCGGATGACCTCAAGACCATGGCCCTGCCGGCCCTGCGCCACCGTGTCCAGCGGTCGCCTGAGAGCGAACTGGAAGGCCACAGCACCGACCTGCTCCTGAGGGGCCTTCTGGAGCGGGTGGAAGCCCCCCGGACCTGAAAATGCCCCTGCCCGCCCGCCCCCTTCTGGCCCTGCTGGCCCTGTGGACCGCCCTGTCCGTCCTGGCGGCCCTGCGGCCGGAGGCCCTGCTGGACGGCTGGAAACTCTCCGGAGCGATCCTCGGGGGCCTCGCCCTGCTGGATCTGGGGCTCTCCTGGCTGCGTCACCCGCTCACCCTTGAGCGCTCCCTCCAGGGCACCCTGCCCGTGGGCGCCTGGTCCGAAGTGGGCTTGAAGCTCCGGAATCGAAGCCCCTGGCCCCGCCGGGTGGAAGTCTTCGATGATCTGCCGGACACCTTCGCCTTCCAGGATCTGCCGGGGAGCCTCCGTGTTCCCGCCCGCGGCTGGACCGAATTCCGGTACCGGGCGCGTCCCCTGCGGCGAGGTCCCGCTTCGCTCGGCGCGTGCCATCTCCGGGAGGCGTCTCTCATGGGCCTCTGGCGGTTCCAGCTTCGGGCGGGCGCCCCTTCTCCGGTACGGGTCTTCCCCAATTTCTCGCCGGTCAAGAAATACGCCGAGCTGGCCGTTGGACATCGTCTGTCGCAGATGGGCATCCACCGCCGCCGCCGCCGGGGGGAGGGACGGGAATTCCACCAGCTCCGGGAATACCGGGAAGGCGACAGCCTCCGTCAAATCGACTGGAAGGCCACGGCACGCCTGCGCCGCCTCATCTCGAAGGAATACCAGGAGGAACGGGACCAGCAGGTCGTTCTCCTGCTGGACTGCGGCCGCCGCATGCGCGGCTGCGAACCGGGCCAGGAGGCCGTCTCCCATTTCGACCAGACCCTCACGGCCCTGCTGCTCCTTTCCTTCGTGGCCCTGCGCGAGGGCGACGCGGTGGGCCTCCTCACCTTCGGTTCCGAGGCCCGGTGGATGCCCCCCCGGAAGGGCCGCGCGGCCCTGGATGACCTCATGGAACGCCTTTACGACCTGGAGGCGGGATCCGAGGCCTCCGACTACCTCGCCGCTGCGGAGGCCCTGGGAACCCGGCTCCGGAAACGGGCCCTGGTGGTGCTGGCCACCAGCCTCCATGACGAGGATGACGACACCCTCGCCCCCGCCCTGGCCCTGCTGCGGAACCGCCACCGGGTGCTGCTGGCCAGCCTCCGGGACCCCGCCCCCGCCCGGGCCCTGGAAACGCCCGTCCGAGCCTTTGAGGATGCCCTCCTCCACGGAGCCATCCACGAGGACCTCGAACGGCAGCGCCTGGCCTTCCAGCGCCTCGACACCCGCGGCATCCTCACCCTGGACGCCCTCCCCCACGAGCTCCCCATCGCCCTGGTGAACCGCTACCTCGCGCTGAAGCGAAGCGGGGACTAGAAACGGCCAATCCGCTCAGTTCGAGCGGGCGAGGAGCAGTTCCGGGATTTCCGCCAGGAGGCCTTTGGCCCGGGATTCACCGTCCACCTGGGCGATGGCCTGGGCTGCGGCCCGGCTGGCCCGCTGGGCCAGCGCACGGGTTTCATCCAGGGCATCCAGACGCGTGATGAGGCTTCGCAGGGCCGTTTCGATTCCGGTGGGCGTGGGGGCGCCTTCCGACAAGGCCCACAGGGCCTCCACCAGCGGCTGCGCCTCGCCGGGAGCCCGCTCCAGCAGCGTGAGCATGGGCAGGGTCAGCTTGCCTTCCCGCAGGTCGGAGAACGCCGGTTTGCCCAGTTGGTCCGTGGTTGCAGTGTAGTCCAGCAGATCGTCCACCAGCTGGAAGGCGCGGCCGATCTCCAGTCCGTAGCGGCGCAACGCTTCGCAGGTCTCAGGATTCCGCCCGGCCAGCACCGCCGCCGTCTCCGTACAGCCGGAGAACAGCAGGGCCGTCTTGCGTTCCTGGATCTCGAAGTAGTCCTCCCGGCGGGTATCCAGGCGATGGAGGGTGCTGTTCTGGATCAGCTCCCCCTCGATCATGCGGGTGGTCACATCGCAGAGGATCTCCATCACCCGCCAGGAGCGGCCCTGGATCGCGCTGGACATGGCCTGGAGGTAGAGCAGGTCCCCGAAGAGCACCGACAGGGTGTTGCCCCAAAGGACATTGAGAGTCGGCTTGGCGCGCCGGGTACCCGCATGATCGATCACGTCATCGTGGATCAGCGTGGCGGTGTGCGTGAGTTCGAAGACCGCGCCGAAGCGGACCGCAGCCTCCTGGGGAGCGCCGCAAAGGCGCCCGGCCATGAGCAGCAGCGCGGGGCGCAGCCGCTTGCCCTTGCCGCCCCGGATGTGGGAAGCCAAGCGCTCCACCACCGGGATCTCGCTGCGGAGCAGCCGTTCCAGTTCCGCCTCCACCGCCTCGAGACCTCCGGCGATCGGTGTAAAGAAACGCAGGAGATCGAAGCGAATCATGGGAGTGGACACCCATTCAGCCGCGGTAGTTGGTGAACTGCAGTTCCAGGCCCTGGTCGTTCTGCTTCAGGAGCGCCTGGACCTCCTGGAGGTCATCCTTGCTCTTGCCGGAAATCCGGAGCTGATCCCCCTGGATGGCGGCCTGGACCTTGAGCTTGGCATCCTTGATGGCCTTCACCAGGGCCTTGGCTTTGTCGCCGGGAATGCCCTGGAGCAGCTTGACCTCCTGGCGCACGCTGCCCTTGGAGGCGGGGTCCACCTTGCCGAACTCCAGGTTCTTGATGCTGACGCCCCGCTTCACCAGTTTCGTTTCCAGCACATCCACCACAGCCTTGAGCTTCAGGTCGTTCTCGGCGTGGATCACGATGGCCTGGTCCTCCTTGAGTTCCAGTTCCGCCACCACGCCCTTGAAGTCGTACCGCTGGGCAATCTCCTTCTGGGCCTGGGTCACGGCATTGCGCACCTCGGCCAGATCGATCTTCGACACCACATCAAACGAGCATTCTGCCGCCATGACGCCTCCAGCCTTCCTAGCCTAGTCTGCCCCCAGGCCGCGGCTCAATCGCCCAGCCTCCGGGAGAATCCAGGCCATCCCTCCCACAGGAACAGCCGAGTGAAAGCCGCCAGCACCAGGGCGTGGTCCACCCGGCCATCAGCCATGCGGGCCTTCCATTCGGGCCAGGGAACCCCCCAGACGCGGATCTCCTCGGAGGGATCCAGATCCAGAGGCCCTTCGGGAACGCAGTCCAGCGCCAGGAAGAAATGGCAGCGATTGTCCTGGACCGCCGGATTGGGCGCGCAGGAGCCCAGGGAAATCCATTGGGCCGCCCCATGCCCCGTCTCCTCCCGCAGTTCCCGTCGCGCCGAAGCCTCCGGCGCCTCACCGGGGTCGCACACGCCCCCCACGATTTCGAGGCTGGCCCGATCAGTACCGTGGCGGAACTGTTCCACGGCCAGAAGCTCGCCTCCCAGATCCAGGGCCCGGAACGCGATGACGTTGACCCATTCGGGGCACGAAAGGCGGGTGAATCCGTGTTCCCGCGGGCCGTGGGGGGATCTCCGGTGGAGCAGCAGATGTTTGAAAAGCCGGGTTTCGGAAAGGGTCTCCTGCCCCAGTTCCACCCAGGGGCGAGCGGGGTCCAGATCCGAAGGGTGCTGCCCCAGAAGTCGCATGGTCAGAACCCCTGCCGGGACAGCAGGCCCAGGACATGGTGGGTGATCATCTCCAGGGCCCGCTCGTTCTCCACGCCCGTGGGCACGATGAGGTCCGCCCACCGCTTGCTGGGCTCCACGAATTCCAGGTGCATGGGCCGCACGAAGTCCAGGTACTGCTGGATTACCCCTTCGATGTCACGCCCCCGTTCCCGCGTGTCGCGCTGGATGCGCCGCAGGATCCGGATATCGGCATCGGTGTCCACGAAGATCTTGACGTCCAACTTCTCCCGCAGTTCCGGAAGGGCGAAGATCAGAAGCCCTTCCAGGATCACCACCTGCGTGGGCGCCTGGGGCTCCTCCCAGCCCACCCGGTCGGAAACCGTGAAATCGTAGATCGGCTTCCGGATGGATTGCCCCGTCCGGAGGCTGCCCAGATGGGTGGCCATGAGTTCCAGGTCGAAGGCGTGGGGGTGGTCCCAGTTGATCTCTCGCCCCTTGAAACGGGCCTTCACCACTTCCAGGGGGGCGTAGTACGCATCCATGTCCAGGAAGAGGGTCGCCACCTGGGCTCGGTGCAGCCGACGGCAAAGTTCCTGGGCCACGGAGGTCTTGCCGCTGCCGGAGCCCCCCACGATCCCGATCAGCCAACTCCGTTCCGGCATGCCGCCCCCCTGGGCTCCATCCTATCGGGGCCAAGGCTGCTTCAGGACCACCCCGAATAGTGCTAAGGTGCGGCCATGATCCGTCGATGCTCCGTTCTGTTTCTGGGTCTGGCCCTGGCGGGTTGCCGCTCTGAAGACCCCCGCCTGCCTGAACAGCTCTACGATCAGGCCACCCAGTTGAGCCGCGAGAACAAGAACCTGGAGGCCCGGGCGCTGCTGGAGCGGCTGGCCCAGCGCTTTCCCGAAAGCCGGGCCGGCCAGGAGGCCACCAAGGACCTCCACACCATCGAAGCCATCCTCAAGCAGGAAATGGCCGAAACCCAGCGTCGGCTCCGCACCAGCCTCCAGCGCACCGCCAACGCGCTGGACCGATTCAAAGCCAAGACCGGCGAGTATCCATGGACCCTCCAGGAGCTGGTGCCGGACTACCTCGATCAGATCCCGGAGACCCCTTGGGGTCATCCATTCCTCTACCGTGCCTTCGTGCGCAATCCCATCGAGGAGCTGAGGGATCGCCGAGGACGGGTTTCCCAGCGGTACAACACCCGCCGGGACGGCTACCACCTGGTTTCCTTCGGAACGGACCTGCGGCCGGGGGGCGAGGATCTGGCGGCCGATTTCTACTACGTGAACGGGGATCCCTACCGGGAGAAGACGCTGCCACCCATCCCCCTCCCCCAACCCGTGCGTTGAAGCCGAAGGGCCCCGAACGGGGCCCTTCGCACAGGAGCGGCCGGAGGGGCTACTTCACGCCCCAGTCCAGCACAACCTTGCCGGACTTGCCGCTGTTCATGGCCTCAAAGCCTTCCTGGAAGCGCTCGATGGGGAAGCGGTGGGTGATGACCGGGCTCAGGTCCAGGCCGCTCTGGATCATGGAGGCCATCTTGTACCAGGTTTCGTACATCTCCCGGCCGTAGATGCCCTTCAGGAAGAGGCCCTTGAAGATGACCTTGCCCCAGTCGATGGTGGCATCCTCGCCGAGGATGCCCAGCAAGGCGATCTTCCCGCCGTTGACCATGCAGTCGATCATGCCCCGGAAGGCTCCGGCGTTGCCGCTCATCTCCAGGCCCACATCGAAGCCCTCGGTCATGCCCAGTTCCTGCATGACGGCCTTCAGGTCCTGCTTGGCCACGTTCACGGCGCGGGTGGCGCCCAGCTTCGTGGCCAGATCGAGACGGTATTCGTTCACATCGGTGATGACCACGTGGCGGGCCCCGGCCTTCTTGGCGATGGCTGCGGCCATGATGCCGATGGGACCTGCGCCGGTGATCAGCACGTCCTCGCCCACCAGGTCGAAGGAAAGGGCCGTATGGGCGGCGTTCCCGTAGGGATCGAAGATCGAGGCCACGTCATCAGGGATCTCAGCCGGCAGCGGGAAGACGTTCTCCGCGGGCAGGCAGAGGTACTCGGCGAAGGAACCGGGACGGTTCACGCCCACCCCCACGGTGTTGGGGCAGAGGTGGCGCTTGCCCGCCCGGCAGTTGCGGCAGTGGCCGCACACGATGTGGCCTTCGCCCGTGACCCGCTCGCCGCCCTTGTAGCCCGTGACGGCGCTGCCCACCTTCTCGATCACCCCCACGTACTCGTGGCCCACGTGCATGGGCACGGGGATGGTCTTCTGGGCCCAGGCATCCCAGTTCCAGATGTGCATGTCCGTGCCACAGATGGCGGACTTGTGGATGCGGATCAGCACATCGTTGGGACCGGGCTCGGGCACGGGAACCTGCATCAGCGTGAGGCCCGGAGCCCGTTCGGCCTTCACAAGGGCGCGCATGGTCTGGGTCATGACTGGCTCCTTACTGGATCACGCCGAGGGCGCGTCCCACCTTGGTGAAGGCGGCGATGGCGTGGTCGAGGTCTTCACGGGTGTGGGCGGCGGACATCTGGGTGCGGATGCGGGCCTGCCCCTGGGGCACCACAGGGTAGAAGAAGCCGATCACGTACACCCCTTCGTCCAGCAGACGCTTGGCGAACTCCTGGGCCAGAGGCGCCTCGTAGAGCATCACCGGCACGATGGGGTGTTCGCCCGGCAGCAGCTTGAAGCCGGCCTTCTCCATGCCCGCTCGGAAGTAGCGGGCGTTCTCGTGGACGCGGGTGATGAGGTTCCCGCTGTCCTTGAGCAGCTCCAGCACCTTGAGGGTGGCCGCCACGATGGCCGGGGCCACGGAGTTGCTGAAGAGATAGGGCCGGGCCTTCTGGCGCAGCCAGTCGATGACCTCCTGCCTGCCCACGATGTAGCCGCCGCTGGCGCCGCCCAGGGCCTTGCCGAAGGTGCCCGTCATCACGTGCACCCGACCCATGACGCCGCAGTGCTCGTGGGTGCCCCTTCCGTGGACGCCCATGAAGCCCACCGCGTGGCTGTCATCCACCATCACCATGGCGCCGTATTTCTCGGCCAGATCACAGATCTCGGAAAGCTTGGCGATGTAGCCGTCCATGCTGAACACGCCATCCGTGACCACCAGCTTGAAGCGGGCGCCAGCCGCATCCGCCGCCTGGAGCTGCTTCTCCAGATCGGCCATGTCGGAGTTGGCGTAGCGGAAGCGCTTGGCCTTGCAGAGACGGATGCCGTCAATGATGGAGGCATGGTTCAGGGCGTCGCTGATGACCGCATCCTCCTCGCCCAGCAGCCCCTCGAACACCGCGCCGTTGGCGTCGAAGCAGGAGGAATAGAGCTGGGTGTCCTCGAAGCCCAGGAAGGCCGCCAGCTTCTGCTCCAGCTCCCGGTGGATGTCCTGGGTGCCGCAGATGAAGCGCACGGAGGCCATGCCGAAGCCGTGGGTGTCCATCACCCCTTTGGCCGCCTTCACCAGGTCCGGGTGGTTGGCGAGCCCCAGGTAGTTGTTGGCGCAGAGGCACACCACCTTCTTGTCGTTGGCCACCATCTGGGGCTGCTGGGGCGAGGTGATGACACGCTCGGTCTTGTACAGACCCTGCGCCTTCAGCTTCTCGATCTCGGTTCGGAGGTGGTCCAGGTAGGGGGTCGTCACGGGTTCCTCGCTGTGGGCTGAATCATTGCCGGGGGCCAGTGTACCCCCGGGCTTGATCTGGATGGGGATGTTGCAGGGGTCACACCGGAAGGGGTTGTGGCAGGATGACCCCACGCCCGGAGGCCCCATGCGCACTGCTCTGGCCCTGCCCGCCCTCCTCCTGCTGGCCGCGTGCACCCGCGGCGAGCCGGTTCTCACCAAGCGGGAGGCCGAACGGGACATCAAGAAGGACTATCCGGTGGTGGTGCCCCTGCGGATTCCGGAAAAGGCCAGCCCCCTGAAAGGCAGCCCCGAACAGGCCCGGCTCCAGAAGCTGCAGGAGGTGGTCGTGAAGGCGGGCTGGTTCGCGGTCTTCAAGGAGGATGCCGGGGACCGGGAAACGGTCAGTTTCAAACCCACCCCCAAGGCGCCCCAGGACCTGCAGACGATGCCCAAGGGCTGGCAGGTACCCGTGGCCCAGGCGGAATTCGTGAAGGCCCTCCGGATGGAACCGACCCGGGATGGCGCCAAGGTGGCCTACCAGATCCGCCTGGCGAAGCCCACGGCCCACTTCCCCCTTTTCAAGGCCATCTACGGCGCCAACATCGGCGACACCAAGGAACGCCGGGCGGTCTACCGGAAGGAAGGCCGGGACTTCATCCTCCAGGACACGGACGAAGCCTTCCGCAAGCCGGAGTAGCGGGAGCCTCCGGTATCCTGGAGGGAGCCCGGAGACCCCATGCACCACGAACGCATCGCGATCCTCGACTACGGCAGCCAGTACACTCGGCTCATCACCCGCCGCCTGCGGGAGCTGGGAGCCTTCGGGCTGGTGTACGGCCCCCAGGCCACCGCCGCCGAGATCGCGGGCGCCGACCTGAAGGGCGTCATCCTCTCGGGCGGCCCCAATTCGGTGCTGGAGCCCGGCGCCCCCGGGCTGGATCCCGCCATTCTCGAGCTGGGCGTGCCCGTGCTGGGCGTCTGCTACGGCATGCAGCTCCTGGCCCGGGATGCGGGCGGCCAGCTCCACCGTGCCGCCAAGCGCGAGTACGGCAAGGCATCCGTTTCGGTGAGCCCCTCGGAAAGCCTGCTCTTCAAGGGCATGGATCCCGAGCAGGTGGTCTGGATGAGCCACGGGGACCATGTGGAGGGCGCGCCGGCAGGCTACGCCGTGACCGCCCGCACTCCTGGCGTGCCCGTGGCCGCCATGGAACATGCGGGCCTGCGCCGCTACGGCATCCAGTTCCACCCGGAGGTGACCCACACCCAGCACGGCAATGCCCTGCTGCTGAACTTCCTCCATGCCTGCGGCATGACGCTGGATTGGAACGCCGGGCACTTCATCGAGGAGAAGGTGGGCCACCTCCGCGCCCAGATCGGCGAGACCGGCACCGTGGTGCTGGGGCTGTCCGGCGGCGTGGATTCCAGCGTGGCGGCCCTTCTGCTGCACAAGGCCATCGGCAAGCGCCTCACCTGCGTCTTCGTGGACACGGGCCTCATGCGCAAGGATGAGATGCGCCACGTGCAGGAGGCCTTCGCCCCCTTCGACCTGCAGGTGAAGTGGGTGGATGCATCGACCCTGTTCCTGGGCGAGCTGGCCGGCGTCACCGACCCCGAGCAGAAGCGCAAGATCATCGGCCGCCTCTTCGTGGAGGTCTTCGAGAAGGAGGCCAAGGCTACCCAGGCGCAGTTCCTGGGCCAGGGCACCCTCTACCCCGATGTCATCGAAAGCAGCGGCATCGGCGGCGCCGTGCTGGTGAAGAGCCACCACAACGTGGGCGGCCTGCCCGAGCGCATGAACATGCAGCTGGTGGAGCCCCTGCGGGAGCTGTTCAAGGACGAGGTGCGCCGCGTGGGCCTGGCCCTGGGCCTGCCCGAGGACATGGTCTGGCGCCACCCCTTCCCGGGCCCCGGCCTGGCCGTGCGCCTGCCCGGTGCCATCACCCCCGAGCGGGTGGCGATCCTCCAGAACGCCGATGCCATCTTCATCGAGGAACTGAAGACCAGCGGCTGGTACAAGCTCACCAGCCAGGCCTTCGCCGTGCTCCTGCCCGTGCAGACCGTGGGCATCATGGGCGACGAGCGCACCTTCGAATGGATGTGCGCCCTGCGGGCCGTGACCAGCGAAGACTTCATGACCGCCGACTGGGCCCGCCTGCCCCACGAGCTGCTGGAACGCTGCGCCCAGCGCATCGTCAACGAGGTCAAGGGCATCAACCGCGTGGTCTTCGACATCACCAGCAAGCCCCCCGCGACCATCGAGTACGAGTAGAGCCCGGAGTCTGAAGTCTGGAGCCTGGAGGAGCGAGCGAGAACGCCCGCCCTTCGTGTTTTTAGCCTTCCCACCGCGAGATCCCATGGCCAAGCGCAGTGAACCCGTCCGCAAATCCGTGAAGGAGGTCCTGGAGGACCTCCGCTTAGGGCATCGGGAGGCGGCCTTCAACGGGCCCGAGGCGGCGCTGAAGTACCTGAACCGCACGATGGAGGGCCAGCAGAACCTCCCCAATGGCGTGAAGGCCGTGGCCTTCGACCTGCTGGGGGAGGCCAAGGCTCAGCTCCAGGACTGGGAGGGCGTGGAAGCCGCCCTGAAGGGCTTTCTGGCAAACCTGGAGGCCATGGAGGAGGCCCTGGGCCACGGCTTCCGGGAAGCCCTGGAGGCTACCACCATCCTGGAGCGGGGCGTTCAGGCCCGCAGCGAGCAGGGGGATTTCCACGGCGCCCTGGACCTCTGCGAACGGGCCCTGGCCCTGGACCTGGGCGCCCACTGGCAAGCCAAGCGGGACAGCCTGGACTGGGCCCGCTGATCGGCGGCTTCAGCCCACGCCCGCGCTGCCGCTGAGCTTGAGGCGGGTGGCGAGCCGGTAGCGGCTGCCGGGATGGGTGCAGCGGACGCGGGTGACGCAGCGCCCCTGGCTCCAGGTGCGGCGGGTGAGCACGAGGCAGGGGGAGCCCTTGGGCACCTCCAGGCGCTCGGCCATCTCCGGCGGGGCGGCCACGGCATCCACGCCGTGCTCCAGTTCGTCCAGGGGCACGGTGCGCAGCAGGTACTCGCCCGGCAGCACGGCGGTGAAGTCCTGGTCCAGGAAGGCCGGCGCCGCCGCGGGGTTCACGAAGCGGTCCTCCAGCTGCACGGGCAGGCCGTCCTCCCGGTGGAGGCCCACCACATGGAAGACCGTCGCGCCGACCTCCAGCCCCAGGGCGGCGGCGGTCTCCGCATCCGCGGCTTCCGCGGCCCGGTGGATCAGCGTGAAGGTGTGCCGGTGGCCCCGGGCCTGGATCTCCTCGGCGAGGTTCGTCACCTGCAGCAGGGCCGACTGGGCCTTGCCCGCCCCCACGAAGGTGCCCACGCCCGCCACCCGCTCCAGCAGGCCTTCCTCGGCCAGTTCCCGCATGGCGCGGTGCACCGTCATGCGGGAAACGCCGAGCTCGGCCACCAGCTCGTGCTCCGAGGTCACCCGGTCGCCCACCTTCCAGGCGCCGGAGCGGATGCGCTCGCGGATGTGCTCCTTCACTGCGTGGTAGAGGGCCGTGGAGGCGCGTTCCTTGAAGGTCCTACGCACGGGTCGCCTCCCAGCGGGCAGCGAGGCGCCCCACCAGACGGGCCGCCACCCGGGCGGTGCGCTGGCCTTCGTCCAGGGAGGGGTTGAGTTCCGCCACCTCCACCACCCGCAGCTTGCCGCTGGCGGCGGCGAGGTCCAGCACCTTCTCCACCACCTCCAGGGCCACGCCCCGGGCCGAGGGGGCACTGACGCCGGGCGCGTCGGCGGCGGGCAGCACATCCAGGCAGATGGACAGGTGCAGGTGATCCAGGCCCTCCAGCCACCCGGTGACCTCCCGCTGGATCTCCGGCAGGTCCGCGAAGCCCATGGCTTCGTCCAGCCGCCAGGCAGCACCCACTTCCCGGGCCGCCTGGAACAGGGCCTCGGTGTTGGCGAAGGCGCTGATGCCCAGGGCCAGGTAGCGGAAGGGCCAGCCCCGCTCCCGACAGCCTTCGGCGATCTGCCGGAAGGGCGTGCCCGAGGTGCCCTGGGGACCGCTGCGGAGGTCGAAGTGGGCGTCCAGGTTCAGGATGCCCAGGCGCGGCGCGGCCTCCCGCTGGGACAGATGCCGTTCGAGCCCCTGGAATGTGCCGAAGGCGATCTCGTGACCGCCGCCCAGGCCGATGGGCCGGTGGCCGCGATCAAGCAGGTCCGCGATCCGCGCGCCGAAAGCCGCCTGCCCCGCTTCCAGATCCTCCGTTTCAACCGTGATCGTTCCGGCTTCCAGGAGATGAAGCCCCGGCTGGGCCGGCAGGTTCGCCAGCATGCGGCGCAGGGCATCGGGGCCCGCCACGGCACCAGGCCGCCCCTGGTTGCGGCGCACCCCCGCATCGCTGGCGAAGCCCAGCAGGGCGAGGCCGGGGGCGGCCTCCGGACCTTCCGGCTGGATGACCTGGTGCCAGCGGAGGGCCCGCTCGCCTTCCGCCGCATCCACTCGGCCCTGCCACAGCGACATGTCCGGCGCGGGATGTCCCGGTATTGAGCGTGGGGCCTTGCTCATGAATTCACTCGGGCGATTCGAATCAGATGGGCTCGAACCGCCAAAAAATTAAAAAATTTAGCCACAAAAAACGCAAAATACGCAAAGTGAAATCCAGATATTCGTTCCATTTTGTGCACTTTGCATCCCTTGAAATCAATTAACCTAGGGCATTGCTCATGAATCTATTCGGTAGATTGGCGGCTAGATAGATTCGAACTGAAAAAAATCATAAAATTTAGCCACAAAAAACGCAAAAGGCGCAAAGAAAAATCCAGATATCTGTTCCTTTTTGTGCACTTTGCGTCCTTTGCGGCTAATGGCTTTTAGGCTTTGAGCATCGGCAGCTTCAGGCCTTTGGCCCTGGCGCAGGCCTGGGCGATCTCATAGCCTGCGTCGGCGTGGCGCATGACGCCGGTGCCGCAGTCGTTCCAGAGCACCCGCTCCAGCCGCTTCGCGGCAGCCTCGGTGCCATCGGCCACGATGACCATGCCCGAGTGCTGGCTGTAGCCCATGCCCACGCCGCCGCCGTGGTGCAGGCTCACCCAGGTGGCGCCGCCCGCCACGTTGAGCATGGCGTTGAGCAGCGGCCAATCGGACACGGCATCGGTGCCATCCTTCATCCGCTCCGTCTCACGGTTGGGGCTGGCCACGCTGCCCGTGTCCAGGTGATCGCGGCCGATGACGATGGGGGCCTTCAGCTCGCCCTTCCGGACCATTTCGTTGAAGGCAAGGCCCGCGATGTGCCGCTCGCCCAGGCCCAGCCAGCAGATGCGGGCGGGAAGGCCCTGGAAGCTGATGCGCTCCCGGGCCATGTCCAGCCAGCGGTGCACGTGCTTGTTCTCCGGGAAGAGCTCCTTGATCTTGGCGTCGGTCTTGTAGATGTCCTCGGGATCGCCGGAGAGGGCCACCCAGCGGAAGGGGCCCTTCCCTTCGCAGAACAGCGGCCGGATGTAGGCCGGCACGAAGCCGGGGAAGGCGAAGGCGTTCTCCACGCCGTTGTCCTTGGCAACCTGACGGATGTTGTTGCCGTAGTCCACCACCGCCGAGCCCAGGGCCTGGAAATCGAGCATGGCCTGCACGTGCACGGCACAGCTCTTCCCGGCTTCCGCCTTCAGTTCCGCGTGGCGGGCTTCGTCCTTCTGGGCCGCCTGCCACCGCTCCACGGTCCACCCCACCGGCAGGTAGCCGTTCACCAGATCGTGGGCCGAGGTCTGGTCCGTGACGATGTCGGGCTTGAAGCCCGTGGCCTTCGCACGCTTCACCAGCTCCGGCAGCACCTCGGCGGCGTTGCCCAGCAGCGCGATGGAGACGGCCTCCTTCTTCGCCGTGTGCGCCTGGATGAGCTCGATGGCGTGGTCGAGGTCGCGGGCCTGCTTGTCCACGTACTTGGTGCGCAGGCGGAAGTCGATGCGGCTCTGCTGGCACTCGATGTTGAGGCTCACGGCGCCTGCGAAGGTGGCGGCGAGGGGCTGGGCGCCGCCCATGCCGCCCAGGCCCGCCGTGAGGATCCACCGGCCCGCCAGGTCGCCGCCGCAGTGCTGGCGACCTGCTTCGGCGAAGGTTTCGTAGGTGCCCTGCACGATGCCCTGGGTGCCGATGTAGATCCAGCTGCCAGCGGTCATCTGGCCGTACATGAACAGGCCCTTGCGGTCGAGCTCGTGGAAGTGCTCCCAGGTGGCCCACTTGGGGACGAGGTTCGAATTGGCGAGCAGCACGCGCGGGCTGTCCGGCGTGCTCTTCCACACGCCCACAGGCTTGCCGGACTGGATGAGCAGGGTCTCGTCCTCGTTGAGCTCCCGCAGGCTCGCCAGGATCTGGTCGAAGCATTCCCAGTTCCGGGCGGCGCGGCCGATGCCGCCGTAGACCACCAGGCTCTGGGGGTTCTCGGCCACTTCGGGATCCAGGTTGTTCTGGATCATCCGGTAGGCGGCTTCCGTCAGCCAGTTCTTGCAGGAGAGGGCACTGCCCCGGGGGGCGCGCACCACCCGGGTGGCATCGTGGCGAGGATCGGACTGGGACATGGGCTACCTCCGACGAACCTTGTCCATACCTGTCTATACAACTTCTCCGAGCTGTGCAAGCCTGTTTCCACGGAGGAGCCATGATCCGCCTTGATGGAACGACCCTGAACGCCGGCCAACTGGCCCGCATCGCCGCCGGCGAGGCCGTGGAGCTGGATGCCGCAGCCCTGGCCAAGGTGGCGGAGAACCGCCAGGTCATCGACCGCATCCTGGCCGAGAAGCGGGTGGTCTACGGCATCAACACGGGCTTCGGCCAGTTCGCCACCGTGGTCATCCCCGAGGACCAGCTGGCGCAGCTCCAGCTCAACCTGGTCCGCAGCCACGCCGCGGGCGTGGGCGAGCCCCTGCCCAAGGACCAGACCCGGGCCCTCATGGCGGCCCGGATCAACTGCCTGCTCAAGGCCCACAGCGGCATCCGCCCCGAGCCCATCCATCTGCTCGCCGCCTGCCTCAACGCCGACGTGGTGCCCGTGATCCCCAGCCTGGGCAGCGTGGGCGCCTCCGGCGATCTGGCGCCCCTGGCCCACATGGCCCTGCTGCTGGTGGGCGAGGGCCTGGCCTGGTCCGCCGCGGGGCCCATCCCCGGAGCCCAGGCCCTGGCGGCCGCGGGCCTGAAGCCCGTGACCCTCCAGCCCAAGGAAGGCCTGGCCCTCATCAACGGCACCCAGATGATCACGGCCCTGGGCAACCTCGCGGTGGCCCGGCTGCGCAAGCTCGTGCCCCTGGCCGACGAGATCGCCGCCCTGAGCCTGGAGGCCCTGCGGGGCACCCGCGCAGCCTACGACCCGCGCATCCACCAGGCCCGGCCCCATCCCGGCCAGATCGAGGTGGCCGCCCACATGCGGGAAATCCTGGGCGAAACCAGCGAGATCGCCGAAAGCCACAAGCACTGCAACCGCGTGCAGGATGCCTACTCCCTGCGCTGCCTGCCCCAGGTCCACGGCGTGGGCCGGGATGCCCTGCGCTTCGCCGCCGAGATCCTGGAGCGGGAGCTGAACAGCGCCACCGACAACCCCATGATCTTCACGGACACGCAGGAATCCCGCAGCGGCGGCAACTTCCACGGCCAGTACCCGGCCTTCGCCTGCGACCTGCTGGCCATCGCCACCTGCGATCTGGCTTCCATTTCAGAGCGGCGCCAGGAGCGGCTGGTGAACCCGGCCTACAGCGATCTGCCCGCCTTCTTGTGCCGCAACGGCGGCCTGGAGAGCGGCTTCATGATGGCCCACGTCACCAGCGCCGCCCTGGTGAGCGAGATGAAGGGCCTGGCGCACCCCGCCTGCGTGGACACCATCCCCACCAGCGCCGGGAAGGAGGACCACGTGAGCATGGGCCCCATCGCCGCCCGCAAGCTGATCCGCGCCGTGGACATGCTTGAGCAGGTGCTGGCCATCGAAGCCCGCATGGCCCTGGAGGGCGTGCGCATCGTGGCCCTCAAGCCGGCCGCCGGCCTCCAGCCCCTGCTGGATCGCCTGGCGGCCGCCTGCGCCCCCTGGCAGGATCGGCCCATGTATGCGGACCTCCAGGCCACCGTGGAAGCCCTCCGCGCCCACACCGCCTGACCTTCAGCCCTTCAGCAGGTCCAGCGCCAGCGCAGGATTCCGCCGCACGAAGGCCTCCCGATCCGTGGCCTCCAGCACCGCACAGAAGGCGCTGGAGGCCACGGTGGCTGTACACCCGTAGGTGCCGCCCCGCAGGAAGGGCCCCAGCTCCAGGTAGCCTTCCGGCAGGTCCTCGGGTTTCAGTTCCCGCACACCTTCCGGCGTACTCAGATCGTGGATGTCTGAGGCCTGCCGGTGGAAGAAAAAGAGCCGGCTATCCTCGATCTTGCCCTCGGCGACCTGCCTGGCATAGTCCATAGTGTCTTCCGCGACGGATCCCTGCCCAGGCGCCGGCGCCGTCGTCGTCTCCAGGCTCCACGCATCGGCCTGCCGTCGCTTGGGGATGTTGGCGAGCATCGTCCTGTGCGCCTGTTTTAGAC
>MWBB01000025.1 GCA_002068835.1 Acidobacteria bacterium ADurb.Bin340
TACATCGATGTCTACGACATCAGCCGCGCGGTGGAAGATGGCGCGACCGTGCCGATCTACTACGAGTCGCGGCTGGCGCGCATCGAGCTCGACGAGGAAGAAAAGCCGAAGATCGATGCCGAGGTTGATGATCTGACGGAGGATGACTCGGAGGTTGACCAGGAGCGCTTCAAGAAGAAGTGGTCAACGGTCGAAGCCCTGGTTGGCAGTGACAAGCGCCTAGCTCTCGTGGCCAAGGACATGGTCGCCCACGTTGAGGATCGCGTGGCGGCCCTCGATGGCAAGGCGATGGTGGTGTGCATGAGCCGCCGCATCTGCGTGAAACTCTACGACGAGATCGTCAAGCTGCGCCCGGACTGGCACAGCGCCGATGACAGCGCGGGAGCGGTCAAGATCGTGATGACGGGGGCGGCGAGCGACCCGGAGGAATGGCAGCGGCACATCGGCAACAAGGCCCGGCGGGATCTGCTGGCCAAGCGCGCCCGCGATCCCAAGGACCCGCTCAAGCTCGTAATCGTGCGGGATATGTGGCTGACCGGCTTTGACGCACCGTGCATGCACACGATGTACGTGGACAAGCCCATGAAGGGCCACGGCCTGATGCAGGCCATTGCGCGCGTGAATCGTGTGTTCCGCGACAAGCCTGCCGGGCTGATCGTGGACTACATCGGCATTGCGCAAAACCTGAAGTCGGCGCTGCAGCAGTACTCCAAGAACGACCAGGAAAACACGGGCGTCGATGAAGCGCAGGCCATCGCGGTGATGATGGAGAAGTACGAGGTCGTGCGGGATATGTACCACGGCTACGACTACGCCTCCGCGATGAGCGGCACACCGCAGGAACGCTTGGCGATGATGGCGGGGGCCATCGAGTGGATTCTAGACTTGCAGCAGAAGCTGGCAGCGAAAGAGACGACGAAGGAGGGCAAGAAGAACGCTCACCGCCGCTACCAGGACGCTGTGCTGGCCTTGTCCAAGGCGTTCGCCCTGGCATCCGCCTCCGACGAGGCCCGAGAAATCCGGGAGGAAGTCGGCTTCTTCCAGGCGATCCGTGCCGCGCTCGTCAAGAGCAGCACGGGCTCCGGCGTCACCCAGCAAGAGCGCGAGTTGGCCATCCAGCAAATCGTCAGCCGTGCGGTGGTCTCGACCGAAATCGTGGACATCCTGGCTGCTGCGGGCATCAAGAGCCCTGACATCTCTATCCTCTCGGATGAATTTCTCGCTGAAGTTCAGCAGATGGAGAAGAAGAACCTTGCGCTGGAAGCCTTGCGCAAGCTGTTGGCCGACGGCATCCGCTCGCGCAGCAAGGCCAACGTGGTGCAGACGAAGGCGTTCTCGGAGCGATTGGAGGACGCGGTGGCGCGCTACCACGCCAATGCGATCACCACCGCCGAGGTGCTTCAGGAATTGATCCAGCTGGCCAAGGACATCCGCACAGCACGCCAACGAGGCGAAGAGTCCGGTTTGTCCGACGAAGAAATCGCCTTCTATGACGCGCTTGCAGAGAACGAAAGCGCCCTCCAGATCATGGGCGACGACAAGCTTCGGTTGATTGCGCACGAACTGCTCGTGAGCCTGCGGGAAAACGTTTCCGTGGACTGGGCCCACCGCGATTCCGCCCGAGCAAGGATGCGGGTTCTGGTGAAGCGCATCCTGCGCAAATACGGGTACCCGCCGGATCTGCAGGATGCTGCAGTGCAAACCGTCCTCCGGCAAGCGGAGGCCCTGACCTCCACTTGGCCTTTGAGGGGCTGAACCTCTCGATCCCGCCTCCAACCCCTTCCATTCCACGGCTCCGGTTTACCGTTGGGCCCGAGAGCCGGTCACCTCCGGTCTTCTCTGCCATCCTGTCGTCCTGTTCTTTCTGCGAGGTTCGGGATGGCGCTTCGATGGGGTCTTGGGCTGGCGTTGATGCCGGGGCTGGTGGCAGCGCCTCCGGCGGGCATGGATGAGGCGGCGCGGGCGCGGCATCTGGCGTCCTTCGATCAGGTGGCGCTCACGGTGGCGGAGCGGCACTGGGATCCCACGCTGGGCGGGGTGGACTGGGCGGCGGCCAAGGCGGAACTGCGGCCCCGGGTGGAACGGGCGGCCTCGGCCGAGGAGGCCCGGGAGGCCATGCGGGCCCTGCTGGGGCGCCTGAAGCAGAGCCATTTCGGCATCGTTCCAGCGGAGGTGTACAGCGATCTGCAGGCGGGGGGTTCCGGGGGCGGCGCCACGCCGGGCCTGACGCTGCGCCTGCTGGGGAACGAGGCCGTGGTGATGGCGGTGGAGCCGGGATCATCGGATGCATCAGATGGGCCCGCAAGCTGGCGGAGGTGATGAAGGACAGCACCCAGCAGGAGCTGGTGGTGTCCCGGGGCCTGGAGGGGATGCTGTCGGGGCCCGCAGGGCAGACAGTGGAAGCCACCTTTGATACGGGCCAGGGCACGCGCACCCTCACCCTGGAGCGCCGCCCCCCCCGGGGCAAGCTGGCCGGAATGGGCAACATGCCTTCGATCCCCTTCTGGGTGGAGCACCGCACCCTGCCGGGGCCCGTGGCCTACCTCACCTTCAACGCCTGGATGGAAGCGGAAACCGTGGCCAAGGCCTTCCAGGTGGCCCTGGCGGAGGCGGGCCCGGAGGCCAAGGGCTTCATCCTGGATCTGCGGGGCAATCCGGGCGGCATCGGCGGCATGGCCATGGGCGCGGCGGGCTGGTTCACCGCCCAGTCGGGCCTGAAGCTGGGCACCATGAGCCTTCGGGGGGCAAACCTGAACTTCGTGGTCTTTCCGCGGCCGAACCCCTTCACCAAGCCTCTGGCCATCCTGGTGGATGGGGGCTCGGCTTCCACCTCCGAGATCTTCGCCGGAGGCATGCAGGACCTGGGCCGGGCGCGGATCTTCGGCGGCCGCACCGCCGGCGCCGCCCTGCCCTCGGTCTTCGCCCGCCTGCCCAACGGCGACGGGTTCCAGTACGCCATCGCCACCTACGCCAGCCAGGGCGGCCAGGTGCTGGAGGCCCGGGGCGTGATCCCCGATGAACCCGTGACGCCCACCCGCGCCGAGCTGCTGGCGGGCCGCGATCCCGTGCTCGAACGCGCGCTGGCCTGGATCCAGCGCCCTTCCCGATAGGAGTTGCCGTGCTGCGCACCCTCTGTTTCGTTTCCCTTCTGGCCCCGGCCCTGGCGGCCCAGGCCCTGCCCACGGGCGAGGCCGTGATGGACCGCTTCGCCCAGGCCATCGGCGGCAAGGCGGCCATGGACGCCAAGCGCTCCATGGTGGTGAAGGGCACCATGGAAATGACCGCCATGGGCCTGAAGGGCGCCGTGACCATCCACAAGGCTGCTCCCAACCTCAGCCTCACCGAGGTGGAGCTGCCGGGCATCGGCAAGATGCTGGAAGGCTTCGATGGTTCCGTGGCCTGGTCCTTCAGCGCCATCCAGGGCCCCCAGATCAAGACCGGCACCGAGCATGATTTCGCCGCCCAGGAGGCCCGCTTCAACACCCAGGCCTGGAAGGATCTCTACAAGAGCATGGAGAACCTGGGCGTGGAATCCGTGGACGGCGAGCCCTGCTACCACCTGAAGGTCACGCCCCACAAGGGCCCTGAAAGCCAGCAGTACTTCAGCGTGGCCTCGGGCCTGCTGGTGAAGATGTCCATGAAGCTGCAGACCGCCATGGGCGAGATGCCGGTGGAATCCCGCACCCAGGACTACCGCAAGGTGGGGGATGTGCTGGTGGCCCACAAGCTGGTGCAGCAGATCGCTGGCCAGACCATCGTCCTCACCTTCCAGAGCGTGGCCTGGGATCAGCCCCTGGCCAAGAGCCTCTTCGATCCTCCGGCCGAGGTGAAGGCCCTGATGAAGCCCGCGGCCAAGTAGGACCGCGCCTCCTGGAAGCCCCCGGCGGCCCGTGCCGCCGGGGGCTTCCGCCGTTCAGGCGGAAACCGTGGCGGTGCGGTCGGAGCGGCGGGGTTCCGGGGGCCGGGTGAGGGCCAGCTGGATCACTTCGTCCATGTGGCTCACGAGGTGGATGGCCAGGGCCTCCCGCACCTCCGCGGGGAGTTCCTCCAGGTGCCGGGCGTTCTCGGTGGGGATCAGCACGGCCTTCACGCCCATGCGGTGGGCGGCCAGGAGCTTTTCCTTCAGGCCCCCGATGGGCAGCACCCGGCCCCGCAGGGTGAGCTCGCCCGTCATGGCCACCTCGGAACGGGCCGGGATGCCCGTAAGGACGGAGATGAGGGCCGTGGCCATGGTGATGCCTGCGCTGGGGCCGTCCTTGGGAATGGCGCCTTCGGGCACATGCAGGTGCAGGTCCACCTTCTCCAGGAAATCCGACGCGAGCCCCAGGCGCTCGGTCCGGGCCCGCACGAAACTGAGGGCGATCTGGGCGCTCTCCTGCATCACCTCCCCCAGCTTGCCCGTGAGCTTCAGGTTGCCCTTGCCGGGCACCGTGGCGGCTTCGATGGTGAGCAGGTCGCCCCCCACGCTGGTCCAGGCCAGACCGTTCACCACGCCGGGCAGGGCCTGGGCATCGGGCCGAGTCTCCAGGTACTTCTCCGGTCCCAGCAGGGCGGGAATGCGTTCTGCGGTGAGGGTGGGGTTGAAGGCTTCGCCCTTTTCGGGCTGCAGGCTGTGGCGGGCCAGCTTGCGCAGCACGGCGCTCAGTTCGCGCTCAAGCTGCCGGACCCCGGCCTCCTTGGTGTAGGTCTGGATGAGGCGCTCCAGGGCCCCATCCTCGAACGTGATGCCCAGGTCCTTCATGCCGTGGCGTTCGAGGGCCTTGGGCAGCAGGTGGCGCTGGGCGATGGCCAGCTTCTCCTGCTGGGTATAGCCCGAAAGGTCCAGCACCTCCAGGCGGTCCTCCAGGGCCGGGGGGATCTGGTGGCGCACGTTGGCCGTGCAGAGGAAGAGCACCTGGCTCAGGTCGAAACCCACCTCCAGGTAGTGGTCCTGGAAGGCCGTATTCTGCTCGGGATCCAGCACCTCCAGCAGGGCCGAAGCCGGATCGCCCCGGTAGTCCGAGGCCATCTTGTCGATCTCGTCCAGGAGCATCAGGGGGTTCTTGACCCCGGCCTTCTTCATCAGGCTGAGAACGCGGCCCGGCAGACTGCCGATGTAGGTGCGGCGATGCCCGCGGATTTCGGCCTCATCCCGCACGCCGCCCAGGGAGAAGCGGACGAAGGGCCGGTCCAGGGCCCGGGCGATGCTGCGGGCCAGGCTGGTCTTGCCGACGCCCGGCGGCCCCACCAGGCAGAGGATGGGGCCGCGCACTGCGCCGGATCCGCTGACATCCCGCAGGCGGCGCATCACAGCGAGGTATTCCAGGATGCGGCCCTTCACCTTCTCCAGGCCTGCGTGATCCTCCTCCAGCACCTGCTCCGCCCGATCCAGATCCAGATGCTCCTCGGCGGTCTTCTGCCAGGGGAGGGCCAGCAGCCATTCGATGTAGGTGCGGCTGACGGTGGCCTCGGCGCTCTGGGGCGGCATGCCCTCCAGGCGCTCCAGTTCCTCCAGGGCCTTCTGGCCGGCTTCCTCGGTCATGCCCGCCTGGGCGATCCGCTCGCGCAGCTTGGCGAATTCATCCTTCTCGCCCTTCTTGCCCAGTTCCTGCTGGATCACCCGCATCTTTTCGCTGAGGACGTACTGCTTGTGGTCCTCGTCCAGGCGCTGGCGGGTCTTCTCCTCCACCTCCTGCTCCACGGCGTTGCGGGCGGCTTCCACCTCCAGCAGCCGCAGAAGGGTGTGCAGGCGGGGCTCGATATCCAGCTGTTCCAGCACGGCCTGCTTCTCGCGCAGCTCCCCTGGAAGCAGGGCCGCCACGGTGTCGATGGCCCGGCCCAGGGGCAGTTCCCGCACCTGGTCCAGGGTCAGCAGCCGCCCCGCATCGGGGCTGCGCCCCAGGAAGCCCGCCACGGCCTCGTGGAAGGGCTTGAGCAGGGCGCCCTCCCCCGGCTGGCTGCCGGGCTCGTTCAGGATCGCCACCTCCGCCTGGAGCAGATCGCCATCGTCCAGGAAGCGCTCCAGACGGATCCGCGCCACGCCCTTAGCCCCCACCTTGTAGTAGTCCTTGGGCAGCGGGATGAGGGATTCCACCAGGGCCAGGGCGCCGATGCCGTAGAGGCTCTCCTGCTTGGGCTGGCTCTCCCGGGGATCCTTCTGGGTGAGGAGCACCAGGTGGTCGCCGGCCTTGATGGCCAGTTCCAGGGTTTTCACCGAAGCCTTGCGCCCCACCACGAAGGGCACCCGGGCGCCCGGGAACAGGACCATGTCCCGCACGGGAAGGGCCGGAAGGGTGAGGATCTTGGGTTGAGCCGTCACGGAATGCTCCTCCCGTCCAGGGTACTCAGCTTTGAACCTCGATCCCCGCCAGGCCGCCCCGAGCATCGTGCCGGACCACGCAGACCTTGGCGCTCCGGCCCGCCTCCAGCAGGGCCGGGTCCACCCCGCGGGTGACGGGATCCTCCTCGGCGTCATCCATGCCCACGAGGGCCTTCCGGGAGGGCAACTGCCCCCAGAGGATGAGCAGCACAGCCGTTCCCACCAAGGCGACCACGGCATGGACCAGGGACACCGAAGCCACATCCTCGAGGGCCTCCCAGGCGGCCCAGCTGAAACTGAGCCGGAGCTTCACCACGCCCCGGAAGGCTTGGAGGTAGGGCATCCACAGCGCGAACCAGCCCAGCCACAGGAGCAGGGTCGTCCCGTGCCCCAGCAGGCGCCGGGGCCAGGGCATTCGCCGCCGGAGGTTGATGATGACCGGTCGGCTCATGGCGCACCCCGCGAGTGGAGGTTCACGCCCCGGTCCGGACTCTCCCACCGGGCCCGGCGCCCCCGCCCCCGGACCAGGACCATGGGGAAGGCCACCACGGCGGTGCCCACGGTGAGTAGCCAGAAGAAGGCCGGATACCAGATCATCCAGTAGTAGTTCCGCCCCAGGCCCTTGTCGTAGCGGCTGTCCAGCCATTTGCTCACGGCGAACTGCAGCAGGCAGGTGGCGCCGATCAGCACGCTTGATCCCCCTGGCATCAAGGGGGAACGCTGGAAGGGCAGGTGCAGGTCCAGGGGGCCCTGCAGCAGCCAGAGCATCACGGTGGCCAGGAAGGCGTAGACCCAGACCAGGGTCAGGACCTGCTCCAGGAACAGCGGCCAGAGGTGGTTCTGGCTGGGACGCACCATCACATCGGCGTTCCGCACCAGCACCTGGGCACCGCCCATGGCCCAGCGCAGGCGCTGCTTCCAGAGGCCCCGCAGGGTTTCGGGCATCAGGATCCACACGAGGGCGCGGGGCTCGAAGCGCACATCCCACCCCGCCCGCTGGAGCTTCCAGGTGATGTCGATGTCCTCGGTGAGGGCATCGGGGCTCCAGGAGCCCGCCTGGAAGACCGCCGAACGGCGGAAGGCGGTAATGACGCCCGAAACGGTGTAGAGGCGGCCGAACACCCGCTGGGCCCGCTTGATGAGGCCGACGATGGAACTGAACTCCCCCACCTGGACCCGGCCCAGGAGGGTGGAACGGTTGCGGATCCTGGGGTTGCCCGTGACGGCAGCCACCTCCTCATCCCTGAAATGCCGGGCGATCCAGCGTCCGCAGTCCGCCTCCAGCAGCGCATCGCCATCGATGCAGAGCAGCAGGTCATTCCGGGCCAGCAGGGCCCCGGTGTGGAGGGCCATGGCCTTGCCCTGGTTGCGGGCGAGGTGGACCACCCGCAGGCGGGGGTGATCCTGGGCCAAGCGGTCCAGCGTGGCGCCGGTCTCGTCGCGGCTGCCGTCATTGATGGCGACCACCTCGAACTCGGGGTAATCCAAAGCCAGGGCGTAGCGGAGGGTCTCCTCCACGTGGGGGCCTTCGTTGTAGCAGGGGATCAGCACGCTGAGGGGCTGGAGGTCCTCCGGACAGGGAGGGGTTTCCTTCCGCTCCATCCGCAGGTGGTAGACCACGGCCCCCAGCATCCAGAGGAAGGACATGAAGAGGGGGTAGTAGAAGACGAAGGCGAGCAGGCCGTGCCAGGAGGAGTGGTACCAGGCGCCCGGCATCGGTCAATCCTTCGGTTGGCCAGGGCCGCGGGCGAACACGGGACGGAGCACGCCGGCATCGGGATGGTTCTTGAAGAGGTCATCCGGATAGTAGGCGATGTGACGAACACCCTGCTCGTAGAGGGCCTGGATCGTGGCGGCCAGTTCCTGGGAGGACAGAGGCCGCCCGCCCTTCCAATCGGTGGCCTGGAGTTCCATCACCACCTTGTCCAGGGCGCCGGGATAGGCCTTCAGGCGCTCCAGGATCCCGTCGAAGAAGGCCTTGGGATCCTTGGCCTGTTCCATGTAGGGCATGGCCATGATGGCGGTGAAGTCGTAGGTGGCCAGGGAGTTCTCCAGGGCCTGGGCGTACCACACCTCGGCGCGGGGATTCAGCGCCACCTGGGCGTAGAGGTTCCGGGCCGTCAGCAGCCCGGGATGCTGCAGGCGCACGGCCTCCGCCAGCTCCATCGCGAAGGCATCCAGCGCATTGATCTTCAGGATGGTCCAGCGCCCCATCTGGTCATCGCTGGACCGGATCGCGTCCACGGAGGCTGGAAGGCCCCAGGAGCGGTAGGTCTCACGCCCCCAGGGGCCGGCATCTTCATAGTCGGACAGGGTTGCATCGTCGTGGAAGAGCAGGCCCTGGAAGGTGGAGGTGCGGGCCAGATCCTCGTAGATCTCGCGGATCACCTGGCGGGCCCGGGGCGAGAAGGGCGAGAGCCTCGGATAGCCCATGTTCAGGTGGGTGGCATCCTGGGCATGCGCCAGGGTTTCCACACGATCGGCGGCCGCGGCATGGCCCTTCGGCAGCTGCCAGGCCAGCAGGGGCATCCAGGCGTAGACCCGTTTCACCGGGGTGCGCGTGGTGATCTGCCAGGCCACCCGATTGAAAAGGTCCGCCCGCATCGGCAGGTGCCGGTTGGGGAAGTACACCGCATCGGCCGCCCCATCCGCATCGGGATCGGCGTAGGCCTGGAGGTAGACGGTGTTGGCCCCCATGGCCACGATGCGCTCCAGGAGGCGCCCCAGGTTGTCCTCCTGCATGGCCGGATCCGCATCGTAGATGTAGTCCAGATCCACGTGCATGATCTTGCCGGGCCGCCCGCCGTCCACCGGGGCCGTGGCGCGGGATTCGATGGCCGCGCGCAGGCCCTGGAGGGTCATCGTGGGTTCCATCAGGATGCGGCGCAGTCCCCAGAGCGGGGTTTCCGAAGTGTTCGGACCATCGTCCAGGGTGAGGCCGACCGTCAACCCCACCTGCTTCGCCAGCTCCCGGAGCCGCGCGTTGTGGCGCCCGTAGGGCCACACCATGACCCGGGGCGCCCGCCCGGCCTTCTGCTGCAGCAGGACCACGTTCCGCTTGAGATCCGCCAGGACCCGTCGCCCGTACTCCGCTTCGGTTTCGTAGCGGCGGACCGCCGGAAGCCAGGCCCGGGTGGGGGCAGCGGGCTGAAGGTTGCCCTGGGGATTGCCCGGAATGCCTTCGTGCAGGCCGTAGCTGTGGCTGGCCACCTCCACAAGGCCGCTTGCGGTCATGGCGCGGACCTCTTCCCAGCTCAGCAGTTCGCCCCGGGGGATCGGATGGCCGTCGTAGGCCACCATGCCACCCGCGGGCTCCATCCAGCGCCCCACCAGCCCCAGCACCGCCGGGGCCTTGAAGAGCTTCAGCACCGGAAAGGCCTGGGTATACATCGACCGGTAGCCGTCATCGAAGGTCAGCAGCACGGCCTTGTCCGGCAGGGGCCGCACCCCGGACCGATCCGCCAGGATGTCGTCCACACCCACGAAGCGGTAGCCGTTGTTCCTCAGCCAGTCCAGCTGCCGCACGAAGGCCGTGGGGGAGACGGCCTGCCCTGGGGCGTGAGCAGTCCCGGGATCCGCAATGTCGTGGTAGCTCAGGATCGTGAGGCGAGCCGGCGCAGCCCCGGCCCAGGGACCGAGGAGGAACGCCAGGAGAACGATCAGGATCTTCAGCACGGGAGCACCCGCGGGAAAGGATGGCTTCAGCCGGCGGCCTGGACACCCGGCAGGCTGCTGGGCAAACCCAGCACCTGCTCCACCCGCTCCCGGGTGACCCGCAGGGTGCCGCGCCCCTTCCGGGTTTCGCTGGGCAGCTCGAACATGGGCTCCAGCAGGATGACTTCCATCATGGATCGCAGGCCCCGGGCTCCCAGCTTGCGGGTCATGGCCTGGTCCGCGATGGCTTCCAGAGCCGTGGGGTCGAAGGCCAGATCCACCTCGTCCATGTCGAAGAGCTTGGTGAACTGCTTGGTGAGGGCGTTCTTGGGCTCCGTGAGGATGCGCACCAGGGCTTCGCGATCCAGGGGATCCAGGGTGGCGGTCACCGGCAGGCGGCCCACCAGCTCGGGGATGAGGCCGAACTTGATGATGTCCTCGGGCTCCACGTGCTTGAGGAAGGCCTCCTTGCTCATCCTGGAGGTCACCTTGGCGCCGAAGCCCACGGCCTTGGCGCGGATCCGCTGCTTGATGATCTCCTCGATGCCCACGAAGGCGCCGCCGCAGATGAAGAGGATGTTGGCGGTGTCCACCTGGATGAACTCCTGGTGGGGATGCTTGCGGCCCCCCTGGGGCGGCACGTTGGCCACCGTGCCTTCGATCAGCTTGAGCAGGGCCTGCTGCACGCCTTCGCCGCTCACATCCCGGGTGATGCTGGGGTTCTCGCTCTTGCGGCCGATCTTGTCGATTTCGTCGATGAAGACGATGCCCCGCTGGGCCCGCTCCACGTCGTAGTTGGCCACCTGCAGGAGCTTGGTGAGGATGTTCTCCACATCCTCGCCCACGTAGCCCGCCTCCGTGAGGGTGGTGGCATCGGCCATGGCGATGGGCACATCCAGGAAGCGGGCCAGGGTCTGGGCCAGCAGGGTCTTGCCGGTGCCCGTGGGGCCGAGCAGCAGGATGTTGCTCTTGGCCAGTTCCACATCGACTTCGGCGCCCAGGCTGGGCTTGGGACCGAGGATGCGCTTGTAGTGGTTGTAGACCGCCACGGCCAGGCGCTTCTTGGCCTCCTCCTGGCCGATGACGTAATCGTCCAGGTGGGCCTTGATTTCCTTGGGCCGGGGAAGCCGCGCCTCGTGCTTCGCCACCGTCCGGCCCTGGCG
This sequence comes from Acidobacteria bacterium ADurb.Bin340, assembly GCA_002068835.1. GTDB lineage: Bacteria > Acidobacteriota > Holophagae > Holophagales > Holophagaceae > MWBB01. The sequence goes on from MWBB01000025.1 coordinate 11,116, forward strand.
GGTCATGCGGAGCTGAAGCTGTCCGGCCTCGACGCATTCATTGCAGATGAAGGCGTTGGGCCCGGCCAGCAGTTGCTCCACCTCGTGGGGAGCCTTCCCGCAGAAGGAGCAACGCTGGTCTTTTTTGGGCTTGGTCATGGGCTTCCCCGGCGGCCGGTCAGGAATCTTACTGTTCGTGGATGGTGACCAGCGACAAAACCTCGAAGCGCTTGGTTCCCGCAGGGATGCGGATCAGCACCTCGTCCCCCTCCCGGGCGCCCACCAGGGCCAGCCCGATGGGGCTGCTGATGGAGAGGTGGGTCGCCTGGTCGTCCAGTTCCTCCGGGAACACCAGCTTGTAGGTGACCTCCTTGTCGCTGTCCAGGTCCAGCAGGGTGAGGCTGCTGCCATAGGCGGCCCGGTCCTTGGGGAGGTTGGTCACGTTGAGGCTGGCCAGTTCGCTGATGCGCTTCTCCAGATTGACCATCTTGGCCTGGTACATGTCGCGCTTGGCCAGGGCCTGCTCGTACTCGGCGTTCTCGGAGAGGTCCCCCTGGGAGGCGGCGTGGGCGATCTCCGTGGGGATGTCGACGAGCAGGGCCTGTTTGAGACCCTTGAGCTCGTTTTCCAGCTTGGTAAGGACCGTCTTGACCATGGTTCACCGGTGACGGGGCACGGCCCCGGTTGGAAAGGCCGGAACAGCGGTCTGCCATTCCGGGGGGGGGAGGGACGGAAGGGAAGGCTTGCCTTCACAGGGCTGGGTCTTGAAACGGCGGTGCATCCAGAACCACCAGCGGGGATCCTGCCGGATGGTGGCATCGATCCAGTCCGACATCCGCTGGGTGGCGATCCACACATCCCGCTCGGTGTCCCCCGAGGCTTCGGCATGGAAGGGCGGATGGATGCGCACGATCACCGTGCCATCGGGCTGGGGCGTGCTGAAGAGGGGCAGGACCGGCACCCCGTAGCGTACGGCCAGGGTGGCGGCGGCGGCGTGGGTGGAAGCCCAGCGGCCCAGGAATTTCACGAAGATGCCGCGGGAAAGGGCGTCCTGGTCGATGAGGAAGCCCACCCCTTCACCCTTCCTGAAGGCCTTGAGGGTTTCCCGCATGGCTCCGGCCTTGGGGATGACCCGGTTGCCGAAGCGGCTCCGCAGGGCCCTCAAGTGCGGCTCCAGCAGCGGATTGTCCAGCTCCCGTCCCACCACGGCGAAGGACCGGCCCGACAGACTCAGGCCCAGGGCCGTGGCCTCCCAGTTGCCATAGTGGCCCGTGAGCACAATGAAGCCCTTGCCTTCGGCAGCCGCGGCATCCCAGTGTTCCAGGCCTTCCAGTTTTACCCGCCGGCGGATCTCTTCCGCCTCCAGATGCAGCATGGGCACCGTGTCCAGGAGCATGCTGCCGAAATGGGCAAAGCACTCCTGCGCCAGGCTCCGGACCTCGACCTCGGAGAGCCCCAGGTCGGAACGGCGCAGGTTCTCCCGCACCACCCGGCGGTGCCGGGCGTCGACCCCATGGGCCACGAGGCCCAGGGCCCGCCCCAGGGCCTGTACGGTTCGCCAGGGCATGGGGCGCAGCGCCGCCTCCACGGCCCGGAAGAGGCCGTATTCGAGGCGATGGCGAAGGGTCGGGGTTCGGCGCGGCATGAAAAAAGGCGCGCCTCGAGGAGGCGAGGCGCGGCTAAGCCATGCTAGCAGAAACCCCAGGAATAAACCAAAATCCGCAATATCTTTATTTAGTCGGGTTGTGCAACCTCCACGGAGCGCAGATCCAGCACCGCCGAGAGGGCGCTCGGATCCAGTCCCACCAGGAAGCCCCGGGCGCCGCCATTGATCCAGATCCGCGGCAGGTCCAGGATGCTGCGCTCCACATGGACCGGCAGGGCCTTGCGGGTGCCGAAGGGGCTGGTGCCCCCCACCTGGTAGCCGCTGTGGCGATCGGCCACCTCGGGTTTGCAGGGCTGCACGGCTTTGGCGCCGATCTGGCGGGCAAGGGCCTTGGTGCTCACGGAACGATCCCCGTGCATGAGCACGATCAGGGGCCTGCCCGTTTCATCCTCCATCACCAGCGTCTTGATCACCGCATGCTCGTCCACGCCCAGTTCCCGGGCGCACACCCGGGTGCCGCCCTTGTCCTCGTAGCGGTAGAGGTGCTCGGTGTAGGGGATCCCCTTGGCCTTCAGGAGGCGCGTGGCGGGCGTGGAAGGAACCTTGGACATGGGAGGAACCCGGGGAGGCGGGGGGCCCTGCGGAGGTGGGGGCAGCGGCTACCATGGCGGAGCGAAGGTGGCCATGCCTCAACGATTCGTAAGGACCATCCGCAGAAGGATAACCCGGGCCCTTCAACTGGAGCTGGAGTTCTCCCTGCTGCCACGGGATGTGGGACAGGCGCTGGGAAACGCCCTGGACCGGGTTCCCCTCCAGGCCCCCCGTCGCCTGGCGCGGCGCTTCCACCGCCGGGCCAAAGTGGTCCTCCAGGCCAACCTGGACCTGCCACGCCTCCAGCAGGCGCTGGAGCATTCGGTGGAAGACACCTTCGACCGCATGCCCCTCCTGGATCCCGTCCGCATGCTGAGGCGGGTCCACCGGCGCACCCGCGTGATCCTCAAGGCCAACCTCGATCCGGACAACATCCGCCGGGGCGTGGCCCGGGTGGTGGACGAGAGCATCGCCCAGATCCCCCTGGAGACCCCCCGGGGCATCGCCCGGATCATCCGCCGTCGGACCACCGAGGTGATCCAGACTCCCGTTGGGGTTCCGGATCTCCAGCGGGGCCTGGGCCGAGCCACCCGGAGCGTGCTGAAGGCCATGCCCGTGGATCCCCACCTGCTCGTGAAACAGGGCGAGGACCGCGACCGCCACCTGAATCGGCAGTTGGCCTGGTCCCTGGCCTTCGTGGCCGGCGCCGTGAACGCCGGAGGGTTCCTGGCGGTCAAGACCTACACCTCCCACGTGACCGGCGTGGTCTCCCGGGTGGCGGACGAGATCATCCTGGGCGACATGGCCATGGCCACGATGGCTGCCGGGGTGGTGGCCTGCTTCTTCGCGGGCGCCTTCTGCGCGGGGCTGCTCATCAACCTGGGCCGCCGCCACCGGTTCCGCTCCCACTACGCCTTCAGCCTGATGGTGGAGGCCGCCCTGCTGCTGGTCTTCGGGCTCATGGGAGCCCACCTCCACACGATCGAGCGATTCTTCGTCCCCGCAACGGTGGCCCTCCTCTCCTTCGTCATGGGCATGCACAACTCGATCGTGACCAACCTGTCCAACGCGGAAGTCCGCACCACCCACCTGACCGGCATCGTGACGGACATGGGCCTGGAGACCAGCCGCCTGCTCTACTTCAACGTGGATGAGCAGTCCCGATCGGGCCCCATCCTGGGCAACCGGAAGAAGCTGAAGCTCCACGCCCTGATCCTGGCGTCCTTCTTCGTCGGCGGCCTGGCCGGGGCCGCGGGATTCAAGCACGTCGGCTACAAGATGACGGTCTTCCTGGCCGCCTTCCTGATCCTTCTGGCCTGGCGGCCGGTCTTCCAGGACCTCCGGATCCGATTCCGCTGGATCCGCCAGCAGGGCTGATCCCCGCAGAACCTCAGAGGCGCCCCTCCTCTTCCAGGCGCCCCAGCAAACGGAGCAGCCCATCCAGGATCGTGAGGGGATGGGGCGGGCATCCGGGAATATGGAGATCCACCGGGAGGAGGCTCCCCACGCCGCCCCGCTGTTCCTGCTGATAGCGGAAGGGCCCGCCGCTGATGGCGCAGGCCCCCACGGCGATCACGACCTTGGGCCCCGGGACTGCCTCGTAGGTCTTGCGCACCGCCAGCTCCATATTGGCGGTCACAGGCCCGCAGAGCAGGATCCCGTCCGCATGGCGGGGCGAAGCCACGTACTGGATGCCGAACCGCCCGAGATCCCAGGCCAGGGTCCCCAGCACATTCACATCCACCTCGCAGCCGTTGCAGCCGCCCGCGCTCACGACACGAAGCTTGAGGGACCGCCCCAGCAGCCGTTTCAATTCACCCTCCAGGGCAGCGGCGAGCTGGAGTTCCCGCCCCGGAAACACCTGCAGATGCTCCCGGTCGCGGACGGCCAGTCGATGATCCCGGGTGAAGCGGATGACCCCTTCCGGACAGGTCTCCTGGCACCTTCCGCAGAACAGGCAATGGCCCAGATCCATCCGAGGTCCTTCCGGGGAGGGATGGATGGCCTCCACAGGACAAGCCTTCTGGCAGGCCTCGCAGCCCGCTGGGCAGGCACCGCCCTGGAGCGAAGGCATGCCCCGCAGCCGCTCGGGAAGCGCAGGCAGCGTCTTCGGGTAGGGCAGCGTGCGATGGCCTTGCCGCCAGCGTGAAAGCAGGATGTGGATCATGGCCGTCTCAAAGGTCGAAGCCGCAGTAGGAGAGGTTGAAGCTCTTGTTGCAGAGGGGGAAATCCGAGACCTGCTCCCCGCGCAGGGCGAGGGCCAGGCCGAACCAGTTGTGGAAGGAGGGATCCACCACCTTGTAGCGGCTGAAACGGCCGGACCCATCCGTGAGGACCAGATGCAGCACTTCGCCCCGCCAGCCCTCCGTCATGGACACGCACAGGCTTTCCGGCGCGAGGCGGAGATCCCGTGCGGGCTCCTCTGCGGGCGGCATCGCTTCCAGATGAGCGAGGGCCTCCTCCAGGAAACGGCAGGACTCGGCCAGTTCCTTCCAGCGAACCCAGGCCCGAGCATGCACGTTGCCGTTCTGGGCTCGGGCCACGGCCACCGGGTGGTCCGCATAGGGGCCGTAGGGGTGGTCGCGCCGGACATCCATCCGGATGCCGCAGGCGCGGGCCGGAACGCCCACCAGACCGATCTCCCGGGCCTGCACGGGATCCACGGCCCCAGCGGCCTCGAAACGGTTGAGCACCGAAGCGGCCCCCCAGAGCAGTTCGATGGCATCGCGGGTGTCCGCCCAGACAGCCGCGGTCCGCTGCCTCAGGGCCCGGGCCCGTTCGGGCTCGAGGTCGTACCGGAGCCCCCCAGGCTTCAGCCAATCCCGCCCCAGGCGGCTGCCGCAGGCCTCGGCCGTAAGGTTCAGCCAATCCCCGCGGATCCGTCCGCAGAATGAGGAGGTCGGCAGGAATCCCACATCCCCGGCCAGGGCACCCAGATCCCCCGTGTGGTTGGCCATCCGTTCCAGTTCAAGCGCCACCCCGCGAACCCTCTGGAGCCGCGGCGCCACGTCAATCCCCGCCAGGGCTTCCAGCGCCTGGCAGTAGGCCCAGCCGTGGCCGATGCTCGTGTCTCCAGCCATCGTTTCCGCGAACTTCAGGCTCAGGGGATGCGGCCCGCCCACCAGCGCCTGTTCGAGGCCCCGATGCTGGTAGCCCAGGGAGATCTCCAGGTGGAGAACCTCCTCGCCAAGGCACTGGAAACGGAAGTGGCCGGGTTCGATGACCCCCGCATGAACGGGCCCCACGGCCACCTCATGGACGGCCTCTCCTTCCACCCGGTAGAACGCCATCACCCCGGGCTCCACCGGGGATCCGGAAACTCCGAGGGTCTGGAAGCGCACGGGCTTCAGCCACGGATGGCCCTCCGGCACGATCCCGAACTGTTCGGCCATTTCCCGCTCGAAGAGATGGGCCTGGGGACAGCGGGGGGTGATGGAGGCGTAACGCGGCTCCCTCAGCCGTGCGCGGGCCAGAGCCAGCGTACCTGCGCCATCATCGGCCAGCACCGCGAAAAGCCGGAGCTGGGCATCCGCGCACAGGCAGGCCAGGCGTCTGCCTTCCTGGACCGCGGCCACGATGGCCTCGAAGAAGGCCGCCGGCTCCAGGTCCGGAACATCCGCCAGGGCCACGGCCTGGCCATTGCGCCCCACATAGAAGCAGGCCTCGTTCACGGCTGTCCCTCCACCCAGGCTGCGGCGCTGCGGATCATCTGGTCCGCAGGACGGGGGAGCCACACCCCCAGCACGAGGGCCAGTCCCAAGGCCACCACCAGCGGGGCCGTGGTGGCGAAAGCATCCGTGTAGGGGGTGCGCTCCCGGTTCGCCCGAGGGGTTCCGAAGACCATCTTCACCACGGGATCGCTCATGGCCAGGAAGATGCCCCCCAGCAGGACCAGGAACAGGACGCCCAGCCAGATCGTGCCGCCGCTCGTGAAGGCGGAGACCGCCAGGTTGAACTCACTGTAGAACGGCGCGAAGGGCGGGGCTCCGGTGATCGCCAGGAACCCCAGCAGGAAGAGCCAGCCGGAAACCGGCATGCGGCGAAGGGCCCCCGTGACGGCCGAAACCTGGCGGCTTCCGTAGGCGCGATGCAGGTTGCCCGCGGACATGAAGAGCACGCTCTTCACCAGGGCGTTCGCCGCGAGATGGAACAGGGCGAAGCGCACTGCGGCGCCCCCCAGGCCGATGCCGAACACCAGGATGCCCATGTGCTCCACGCTGGAATAGGCGAGCAGCCGCTTGAAATCCGTCTGGCGCACCATGAACGCAAGGGCCCACGCCATGGACAGCAGGCCGAACCCGATCATCAATTCCTGGGCGAAGGCCGTTTCGCCGGCAGCGGCCAGCACCCCGTAGGTGCGGAGCAGGGCCAGAAAGGCGCAACTGGTGACGCCGCCCGCCAGCAGGGCGCCCACGATGCCGGGTGTCACGCTGTAGGCATCGGGCTTCCAGGTATGGAGGGGCGCAAGGCCCATCTTGGTGCCGTAGCCCACCAGCGCCAGCACGAAGCCCGCCCGGAGCCATGGCCTGGAAAGCTCCGGGGCCTGCTGCATCAGGCGCACGTAGTGGAGGGGCTCATCCAGACCGCCCATGTACGCTCCGTAGGCCAGGAAGAGCGTTCCCAGCAGTGCCAGGGCGATCCCCACGGAACCGACGATGATGTACTTCCAGGCGGCTTCCAGGGACTGCTTGTTGTGGTTGAAGTAGACCAGCGGGGCCGAAGCCAGGGTGGTGGTTTCCATGCCCACCCAGACCAGTCCGGGATGGCGCGCGTGGGCCACCAGCGAGGCCATGCCCAGGAAGCAGAGGAAGCACACCACGAAGATGCGCACATTCCGGCCCGGACGAAGGGCCAGGTAGCCCGGAGCATAGAACGCGCAGAGGGTGAACAGCGTGCTCACCACCAGGAGGACCCAGCCTCCCAGGGCGTCCAGTCCCAGCCAGACCCCCGGAGGGGCCGTGCCCCAGCCCCGGTACCAGGTGTTGATCACGAGGCTGACGACCACGCCCGCGAGATGCCCGAGTCCCGTGATCGGCAGCAGGCGGACCCGGAACGCCTCGGATTTCGTGAAGAACGCCATCAAGGCTGCGGCGAGCGGAAGAAAGATCAGGAACCAGGACATGGTCAGTCCCTCAATTCAGAGAGATGACCCGTGTCGAGGGAATCGAAGGCGACACGGATGTGGTTGATCACGATGCCCATCACGAAAATGCCCACGAACAGATCCAGCAGGATCCCAGCCTCCACCAGCAGGGGCATTTCCTCGATCAGCATGAGCCCGAACAGGTAGATCCCGTTCTCCAGCACGAGGTAGCCCACCACCTGGGTGATGGCCTTCCGGCGGGACACCAGCAGCAGGAAGCCCGTGAACAGGGTCGCCAGCGACGCGGGCAGGAAGATGGCCGTCGCCGTTCCAGGCTTCAGAGGCAGGTTGTGGGCCATCACCAGGCTCAGGCCGGTTCCCAGGGCGCAGAGCATCAGGGAGGTGGAATAGCCGATGTAGGGCGAAACCTCCCGGGTGATCGGAACCTTCCGCATGGCCCGGCGGAACAGGGCCGGAATCAGCCAGCCCTTCACCGCGATGGCCGAGGCCGCCATGAGGACGATGTGGGCGTGGCGCCAGAGGCCCATGGTCAGAGGAAGCAGGCCCAGCAGCACGCCCTGCAGAACGGCCACCTGGATGGCCTTGTTGATCCGGCTGGCGCTGACGAGGGTGAAGTTCGTCAGCAGCACCAGGGCGATGATGAGATCGGACAGCACGGCCTCTCCTAGGAGCGTCTAACAAAACTCGCGCGGGCCGCGCTGGGAGCGCCGGGCGAGCGTGGGAAGGAAGGCGCCAGAGGCTCCGGCTCTGCGAGGCGTAGCCGAGCAGGAGGCACGCACGGCGTGCCGATCGCTGGAGGCCGTAGTGGGGCCTACGGACGAGGCGGCTGACGCACCCAGGAGCAGGCGGCTATCGCGCAGCCCACCGGGCTGCGCTCCCAGCAAGCCTTGCTTGCTGGAGCCGGCGCTCCCGCCGCCCCAGCCCTTCGGGACGATGTGAAACCGCGCGCC
>MWBB01000026.1 GCA_002068835.1 Acidobacteria bacterium ADurb.Bin340
CCCGCCGGTCCCGCAGGGCGCCGGAGGCCCGGCGCATCCTGGCGACCTTTGGCTGAGCCCATGGCCGTTCTCATGAATCCTTCCCGGAAAGCAGGTTCTCCCATGGCACGCTGGATCGGTCGCAACTGGATGTGGGCCCTGGCCCTTGGAACGGTGGTGGTCTACGCGCCCCTGGCGGGGCGGAGCAGCGAGGAGAAGGCCCGGCGCCGGACCACGGAGACCCTTTCGGAAGTGCTGGGGCTCGTGCAGAAGCGCACGGTGGAGCCGCCTACGCCCAAGCAGGTGTCCCACGCGGCCATCCAGGGCATGCTGCACACCCTGGATCCCCACTCCAACTACATGGATGAAACGGAATTCCGCACGATGCGGGAGGACCAGCGGGGCACCTTCTACGGCATCGGCTCCATCATCCAGCAGCAGCCCGACGGCATCGTGGTGGTGAGCATCGTCCGGGGCGGGCCTTCGGAAAAGGCGGGCCTGCGGCCCGGCGACTACATCCGCGAGATCGACGGCAAGCCCACCGAAGGCTGGACCAGCACCCAGGCGGTCCACAAGCTGCGGGGCGACAAGGGCACACCGGTGGAAGTCACCATCGAGCGCCCCGGTTTCGCGGAGCCCCTGCGTTTCAGCCTCACCCGGGCCGAGATCCCCTCCAACAGCGTGTACTACGCCTTCATGCTGACGCCCACCACGGGCTTCATCCATGTGCGGGATTTCGGCGAGGGCACAGCGGAGGAGTTCGAGCGGGCCCTGGAGAACCTCAAGAAGCAGGGCATGAAGGAGTTGATCCTGGACCTGCGCTACAACCCGGGCGGGATCATGGATGCGGCCATCGGCATCTGCCGCCGACTGCTGGGGCCGGGCGAGCTGATCGTCAGCCAGCGGGGGAGGGATGGACGGGATGCCAGCGAAGCCCGTACGCCCCGCAGCACCACGCTGGATCCCTTCCCGCTGGTGGTGCTGCTGAACCGGGGTTCGGCGTCGGCTTCGGAGATCGTGGCCGGAGCGGTGCAGGACAACGATCGGGGGCTGGTGGTGGGCACCACGAGCTGGGGCAAGGGCCTGGTGCAGAGCGTGATGAGCATCGGCCGGAGCCGGGGTCTGGCCCTCACCACCGCCCGCTACTACACGCCCTCGGGACGCAGCATCCAGCGGGACTACCAGCACGGCCTGGACGATTACCTCCTGCCCGAGGATGAGGAAAAGGCGGAGCCCCAGGGACCGGCCTTCAAGACCTTCCTGGGGCGCACGGTGTACGGCGGCGGCGGCATCACGCCCGACCACCGGGTGGATCAGGCCCGGCTCACGCCCTTCGTGGCGAACCTGCGGGGCCGCTACGGCGTCTTCTTCAAGTTCGCGGTGCGGGAGAAGGAGCGTTACGGGGTGAAGGCCCAGGAGGCCCCGGATGAAGCCGTGATGGCCCGGTTCAAGGCATTCCTCCAGGAGCAGAAGGTGCCCTTCACGGAGGCGGAGTGGACCGAGACCCGCAACCAGGAGGACGTGCGGGACCAGGTGGCCTACGAACTGCAGAACATCGCCTTCGGGGTGGAAGCGGGCTTCCGCTACCTGGCCACCAAGGACGCGCAGATCCAGAAGGCCCTGGCGGTGCTACCCGAAGCCACGGAACTGCTGGCCCGCAAGCAGGCGGCCCGTTCGGAGAACAGCGCCGTGGGGCTGCGGGAGGCGAGCCTCCGCTGACGTTACCTCGTCAGGCGAGGTCGGGTACCCTTGAGGAGCGCGGGAAACCGCGCTCCTTCGCGTTCCTTCCTTTCAGGAGTCCGCCATGTTGCGTCTCGCACCCATCGCCGCGCTGGTGCTGGCGGCCAGCGCCGTCCACGCCGCCCGCCCCCTCCAGGTGGAGGATCTCTTCAAGGCCAAGCGGGTTGCCGATCCCCAGGTTTCCGCCCAGGGGGATCGGGCCTACCAGGTGACCACCGCTGATCCTGTTGCCAACACCCAGATCACCCGCATCTGGCTGCAGGCGTCCGGCCAGGCACCGAAGGAGCTGGACCTGGGCAAGGGCAGCCAGAGCCGCCCCCGCTTCAGCCCCGACGGCACGCGCCTGTCCTATCAGGCCGGGGGCCAGGTGTGGATCTACGACCTGGCCAACGGGAAGACCCGCCAGCTCACGGACCTGCCCGGCGGCGCTTCGGGCCAGGTCTGGAGCCCGGACGGCACCCGGCTGGCCTTCGTGAGCAGCACCGTGCCCAGCGGCGATGCCGCCGAGAACGCGGCCTACCTGAAGGCGCAGGCGGAGCGGAAGGCCACGGGCCGCCACTTCAAGGGCCTCATGTACCGCCACTGGATGGAGTACCGGGATGCCAACCAGGTGAGTCACCTCTTCGTGGTGAAGGCCGATGGCAGCGAAGGGCCCCGGGATCTGACGCCGGGCTGGCGCCACGACATCCCCAACGCTTCGGGCATCGATGCGGGCGACGGCTACGCCTGGAGCCCCGATGGAACCCGCCTCGCCTTCAGCAGCCATCCCGAATTCGAGAAGGCCATCAGCACCAACGGCGAAGTCTATGAAGTGGCTCTGGACGGCGGCACGCCCCGGCGCCTTTCGGACAACCCGGCCATGGACTGCAGCCCCCTGTACAGCCCCGACGGGAAGTACCTGGCCTGGCGCGCCCAGCGCCGCCCGGGCTTCGAAGCGGACCGCTGGGAGCTGTGGGTGATGGACCGCGCCACCGGCAAGGTGGTGCAGGACACCCGCGGCTTTGATGGCCATGTGGGGAACTACGAATGGTCGGGCCAGGCCGTGGTGTTCACCGCCGAGGCCCAGGCCAAGCAGCCCCTGTGGCGCTGGGTGCCGGGTCAGCAGCCCGTGGCCCTCACGAAGAACCTCTTCGTGGAAGGCTTCACGGTGATGCCCGGCGGCCAGAAGGCGCTGGCCAGCCTCACCACTTCAGCCATGCCGATGGATCTCTTCGAGATCGATCTGGGCAGCGGGAACGCCACCCGCGTGACCCGCCACAACGAAGCCCTGCACCAGGAACTGGGCCTGAACCGCGCCGAGGACCTGTGGGTGGACGGGGCCCCGGGGCCCGACGGCAAGCCTGTGAAGGTCCACAGCCTCGTCCTCAAGCCCGTGGGCTTCGACCCCGCCAAGAAATACCCCGTGGCCTTCATCATCCACGGCGGACCCCAGGGCTCCAACGCGGACCACTGGCACCCCCGCTGGAACTACCAGAGCTGGGCGGGCCGCGGCTTCATCGTGGTGGCCCCCAATCCCCGCGGCTCCACGGGCTTCGGCCAGAGCTTCACGGATGAGATCAGCGGCGACTGGTCCGGCAAGGTCATGACGGACCTGATGAACAGCCTGGAGGGCGCCCTCAAGGCCCTGCCCAATGCGGATCCCAAGCGGGTGGTGGCGGCCGGCGGCAGCTACGGCGGCTACGCCGTGAACTGGCTGGCGGGCCACCAGGCGGACCGCTTCGCCGCCTTCGTGAGCCACGCCGGCATCTTCAACACTCAGTCCATGCAGCTGGCCACCGAGGAGATGTGGTTCCCCCGCTGGGAGTTCAAGGGCTTCCCCTGGGACAGCCCGGCCACCAAGGCCCTGTGGGAGAAGCACAGCCCCCACAATGCCTACGCCAGCTTCAAGAAGCCCATGCTCGTGATCCACGGTGAGATGGACTACCGCGTGGTCTACACGGATGCCCTCCAGCTCTTCAACATCCACCAGCTCCGGGGCATCCCCAGCGAACTGCTGCTGTTCCCGGACGAAGGCCACTTCGTGGCCAAGCCCGCCAACAGCAAACTCTGGTACGAAACCGTGCTGGGCTGGTTCGATCGCTGGGCCAAGTAGGCTCCGGCGAATCCTGAACGCGAGGGCGCTCTTCGGGGCGCCCTCGCCGTATCTGCCGCAAGTCATAGAGGGAAGGCGGCTTCGCCCTGAGCGTCGCCGCCGGGCGAGAATGGAGCCATGTCGTTCGCCCACCTCCACCTGCACACCGAACATTCCCTGCTCGACGGCCTGACCCGCATCCCGGATCTGGTGAAGAAGTGCAAGGCCAGCGGCATGCCCGCCGTGGCGGTCACGGACCACGGGAACATGTTCGGGATGATGAAGCTCTTCGATGCCTGCGAAAAGACGAAGGACGACGCGGGCAACTGGGCGGTGAAGCCCATCCTGGGCTGCGAGGTTTATGTTGCGCCGCGTTCGCGCTTCGACCGCAAGCTCGATGCCAACGCCCTGAGTGCCGAAGGCCTGGAGGACTGCCTGGATCCCAGCGGCCATCGGGATGCGGGCTACCACCTGGTGCTGCTGGCCAAGAACCCCGTGGGCTTCGCCAACCTCTCCAGGCTCGTGTCCGCGGGCTTCACGGAAGGCTTCTACTACAAGCCCCGGGTGGACAAGCAGCTCCTCCGGGAGCACAGCGAAGGCCTCATCGCCCTGAGCGCCTGCCTGGGCGGCGAAGTGCAGGCCCGCCTGCTCAACGGCACGATGGAGAGCGCCGAGCGGGTGGCGTTGGACTTCCGGGAGGTCTTCGGGGAGGACTTCTACCTGGAGATCCAGGACCAGGGATTCGAGGCGGAGAAGCTCATCATCCCGAAGCAGTTCGAACTCTCCCAGCGCACGGGCATCCCGCTGGTGGCCACCAACGACGCCCACTACCTGAACCACGAGGATGCGGACCTCCACGACACCCTGCTCTGCATCGGCACCAAGGCTCTCAAGAGCCAGCAGCGGCGCATGCGCTTCAGCACCGACCAGTTCTACGTGAAGACGCCGGAGGAGATGCGGGCGATCTTCGGGGACCATCCGGAGCTGCTGGAGCGCACCCTGGAGATCGCCGCGAAGATCGACCTGTTCCCCATCACCCGCAAGCCCGTGACGCCCCAGTTCCCAGTTCCTTCAGGCTTCACGCTGGAGAGCTACTTCGTGCACGTGGCCCGGGAGTGGTTCGAGCAGCGCATGGCGGAATGCCGTCCCCTCTGGCAGCAGGGGCGCCTCAAGCATGCGGAGGAGGTCTACCGGAAGCGCCTGGAATTCGAGCTGGAGACCATCCTGAAGATGGGCTACCCCGGCTACTTCCTGCTGGTGTGGGACTTCATCGCCAAGGCCCGGGAGATGGGCGTTCCGGTCGGACCAGGCCGCGGCTCCGCGGCCGGCAGCATCGTGGCCTGGGCCATGAAGATCACCGACATCGATCCGATGCAGTACGACCTGCTCTTCGAGCGCTTCCTCAATCCCGAGCGCGTCTCCATGCCCGACGTGGACATCGACTTCTGCCGCGATGGGCGCCAGCGGGTCATCGACTACGTGACGGAGAAGTACGGCAAGGACCGCGTCAGCAACATCGTCACCATCAACCAGCTCAAGACCAAGGCGGTGATGAAGGATGTGGCGCGGGTCTACGAGAAGGATTTCGCCTGGTCCAACGAGCTCACCAAACTGGTGCCCCAGGTGCCGGGCCAGCCCATGAGCGTGGCCCAGGCCCTGGAGGAATCCGACAAGCTGCGGGAACGCTACGAGCGGGAACCCGAGGTGAAGGAGATCCTGGACGTGGCGGCCAAGCTGGAGGGCCTGGCCCGGAACACCGGCGTCCACGCGGCGGGCGTCATCATCGCTCCGGACGAACTGACCCGCTTCGCGCCGCTGTCGAAGGACAAGGACGACAAGGTGATGGTGCAGTACACCATGACCGAGGCGGAGCGGGCGGGCCTCCTGAAGATGGACTTCTTGGGGCTGGAGACCCTCACGCAGATCGCCAAGACCCAGGGCTACATCGCCCAGACCCAGGGGCAGCCCCTGGACATGCTCACCATCCGGGGCTTCGACGACAAGAAGACCTTCGAGCTCTTCAGCGCCGGGGACACGGATGGCGTGTTCCAGTTCGAATCGGGCGGCATGAAGCAGCTCCTGCGCAAGCTCCAGCCGGACCGCTTCGACGACCTGATCGCACTGAACGCGCTTTTCCGCCCGGGGCCGCTGGGGGCGGGCATGGGCGACACCTACGTGAACCGCCGCCACGGCCGCGAGCCCGTGACCTACATGTTCCCGGACCTGGAGCCCATCCTGTCGCCCACCTACGGCGTGATCCTCTACCAGGAACAGGTGATGCAGATCGCTTCGCTCATCGCGGGCTACAGCCTGGGCGAGGCGGACATGTTGCGCCGGGCCATGGGCAAGAAGGACAAGGCCAAGATGGCCAAGGAGAAGGACAAGTTCATCGAACAGGGCATCACGCGGGGCTACGACAAGGGCAAGGTGGCTGAGCTCTTCGACCTCATCGAGTACTTCGCGGGCTACGGCTTCAACAAGAGCCACTCCGCCGCCTATGCGATGGTGGCCTACGAAACGGGCTACCTGAAGGCCAACTTCCGCACCGAGTTCATGGCGGGCCTGCTCTCCACCAAGAGCCAGCGCACCGACGACGTGGTGAAGTACATCGCCAACTGCCGGGAGATCGGCATCCAGGTGCTGGGCCCCGACATCAACGAATCGGAGCTGGACTTCACCATCACGGGACAGGACCAGATCCGCTTCGGTCTGGCGGCCATCAAAGGCCTGGGCGAGGCGGCGCTGGAGGCGATCCTGGCGGCCCGGAAGGCTGAAGGGCCCTTCAAGGACCTTTTCCACGCCCTCAAGAGCACCGATCTCCAGAAGGCCAACCGCAAGGTGTGGGAATGCCTCATCAAGGCCGGGGCCTTCGACAGCCTGGAGGCGAACCGGGCCGCGCTGCTGGAGGGGCTGCCCTCGGCCCTGGAGAACGCCTCCCGGGGCGGCAACGCGGATCTGGGGCTGGTGTCGCTTTTCGACGAAGCGGAAATGGCCAGCCTGGCGGACAACTGGAGCCTGCCCGAAGGGGTGGAGCCCTGGAGCCGCAAGGAGCGCCTGAAGGCGGAGCGCGAGACGCTGGGTCTCTACGTATCAGGTCATCCCCTGGAGGAATACGTGGATGCCCTGAAGGTCCACACCGTGGGCTCCATCACCACGCTGCGGGAACAGGTGGCCGCGGGGCGCGTGAAGGATCGGGACGAGGTGGCCCTGGGGCTGATGGTGTCCAACGTCGCCTTCAAGACCAACCAGAAGGGCGAGCCCTGGGCGATCCTGGCCCTGGAGGACCTCACGGACAAGATCGAGGGCCTGCTCATGGCCAGCCGCTTCGATCCCCAGACCAAGCAGCGCAGCCGGCCCTTCGAGTTGAACCGGCACTTGGCCCAGCCCGATGGGCTGCTGCGGGTCACGGGGGAGCTGCGGGTGGAGAGCGCCAACGGCAACGGGGCCGGGGAGGGCGAGGAGGATGAGGACCAGACGGTGCTCAAGCTCTTCGTCACCAGCCTCGAACCCCTGGAGGACTTCCAGGGCCGCGGCTTCACCGGCGCCCTGGTGCGGCTCCCCGTGGGCGAGATGCCCCCCCAGCTCCTGCCTCTCCTCAAGGCCTACGCGGGACCGCTGCCTGTGACCTTCGAATACCGCTCGAAGGAAGGCATCACCGCCCGCGTGAAGCCCGGCCCCGAATGGCGACTGCGCTTCGACCCCGACCTGGCGGACAAGCTGGCCAAGGATGCGGGATGCGGGCTGAGCTGGAACTATTAAATAAATTCACCACGGAGGCACGGAGAACACGGAGAAAAGATTCTTTAATAAATAAAAATTTGATTTTTAAAATTTTAAACAGGATGGCAGGATATACAGGATCAAATGCTTTTCATCCTGCGCATCCTGTGCATACTGTTTTTAATTTTCTGACCTTTTTCTCCGTGTCCTTCGTGTCTCCCTGGTGAGTGTTCTTTGTCAGTACCCCGCCGCCTGTCCGTCCTTGCGGCTTTCGGAGGCGCCGAAGTAGACCTTGGCTTTGGTGTCGTAGCGGATGGCCTGGTAGCCGCCGTAGTTGCCGAGGTTGTAGCCCACCGAATGGCCCAGAAGCATGAGGTCGCGCACGGTTTCGTAGGGGAAGCTCCGCTCCAGTTCCACTCGGCCCGGCAGGGGCGTGTGGGCCCCGGCGGGATCGCTGCCGCCTTCGTGGTGGATGCGGGGGGCGTCGCCGGCCTCCTGGGTGTTCATGCCGAAATCGATCAGGTTCATGAGCACCTGCACGTGGCCCAGGGGCTGGAACTCGCCGCCCATCACGCCGAAGGCCAGGAAGGGCTCGCCGTCCTTGGTGACGAAGCCCGGGATGATCGTGTGGAAGGGCCGCTTGCCCGGCGCGTAGGTGTTGGCGCGGCCCTCCTCCAGCGTGAAGAGCTCGCCCCGGTCCTGGAGGCAGAAACCCAGGCCCTTGGGCGTGATGCCCGAGCCCATGCCCCGGAAGTTGCTCTGGATGAGGCTCACCATCATTCCGGTGCCATCCGCCACCGTGAGGTAGATGGTGTCGCCCTCCCGCAGGGCGGGGTCGCCGGCATCCACCCGGCGGGCTGGGCGGGTGTCGGAGATGAGGGCCCGGCGGCGGTCCGCGTAGGCCTTGGAGAGCAGCTCCGGCACGGGAACTTTGGCGAACTCGGGATCGGCGATGAACTTCGCGCGGTCCTCGAAGGCCAGCTTCTTGGCCTCCACGAAGCGGTGGATGTGGGCGGGGCTGCCGAAAGGGATCTTCGAGAAGTCGTAGCCTTCGAGGATCGCGAGCATCTGCAGGGCCGTGATGCCCTGGCCCGGCGGGGGCAGCTCCCACACGTCGTAGCCCCGGTACTTCACGGAGACGGGCTCCACCCAGTCGCTGCGGTGAGCCGCCAGGTCCTCCACGGACAGGAAGCCGCCCTCCGCCTGCACGGCCTCCGCGATGTGCTGGGCGAGCCCGCCGCGGTAGAAGGCATCGCGGCCGCCCTGGGCCAGGGCCTCGAGGGTGGAGGCCAGGGCGGGGTTGCGGAACACCTCTCCGGCCCGGGGGGCGCGCTCGCCGTCCACCGTGAAGGTCGCCTTGAAGT
The DNA here is from genome assembly GCA_002068835.1 of Acidobacteria bacterium ADurb.Bin340. GTDB lineage: Bacteria > Acidobacteriota > Holophagae > Holophagales > Holophagaceae > MWBB01. The sequence continues at coordinate 8,875 of MWBB01000026.1, forward strand.
TCGGGAAGCGGCCCAGGGTGGGCAGGCTGCGCTGCCAGTAGTGGGCGATGAGCTCGGAAACGGGGAATCCCTCCCGGGCATAGCGGATGGCCGGGGCCAGCACCTGGGCCATGGGCAGCCTGCCGAAGCGGCCGTGGAGGGTGAACCAGCCGTCGGCGCACCCCGGCACGGAGACGGGCAGGGCGCCGTGGGCGGGGATGCGGGTGAGGCCCTGCTGTTTGAAGTGCTCCAGCGTGAGCTTCCGGGGGCTCCGGCCGCTGGCGTTGAGGCCGTGGAGCCTGCGGGCCTTGGGGTCCCACACCAGGGCGAAGAGGTCGCCCCCCAGCCCGCAGCCCGTGGGCTCCATCAGGCCCAGGGCCGCGTTGGCGGCGATGGCGGCATCCACGGCGCTGCCTCCGGCCTTCAGCACATCCAGGGCGATCTGGGTGGCCAGGGGCTGGCTGGTGCAGGCCATGCCGTTGCGGGCCATGACCTCGGAGCGGGTGGCGAAGGTGCGGCCCGTGACGCGGTCCCCGGCGGAAAGCGCCAGGGGCCCGGCCACCAGGGCGGGCAGGAGGAGCAGGGGAAGACGGCCCATGGGAACCTCGTGAGACGATGGCTGGGAGTGTAGCGCGGGAGCGGGACGTGGGTTCGGAGGTTCCAGGAGCCCGTCCAAGGATTGGAAGGGGCCGCGCTGGGAGCGCCGGGCGAGACTGGGAAGGAAGGCGCCGAAGGCCGTAGTTGGGTCTACGGACGAGGCGCCTGACGCACCCAGGCGATGCCCGCCGCCCCAGCCCTTCGGGTTGAGCGCAAAGGGCTCCCATGCGGTGTCAGGGCGCTTGACCGATGGTCCCACATCGCCCTGCGCGCCCTTCCTTGCCTGGAAGCCCTTTGTGCTCAACGCGGCTCCCTGCGAATCCTTGGACGGGCTCCTGAGGCTTGGCAGCGGCGGCGGGCGCCGCCTTCCTGTGGGCCATCACGGTGACCGTTTTCACCTTCGCGGCCCGCAGGGCGGGCGCGGCGGTGGTGAACACCACGCGCCTGGTGCTTGCCTTCCTGCTGCTGCTGGCGCTCCATGCCGCCTGGACGGGACACCCGTGGCCCGCGGACCTGGGGAGCGGCCGCACCTTCTGGCTCTTCCTCTCGGGGGTGGTGGGCTTCACGGTGGCGGACGGGCTGGGCCTCACCTCCTTCCTGCACCTGGGGCCGCGGCTCGGCATGCTCATCCAGACTCTGGCTCCGGCCTTTTCCGTGGTGGCTGCCTACGCCTTCTTCGGAGAGCGGGTGGCCTGGACCAAGCTGGCGGCCATGGCCGTGACCCTGGGCGGCTTGGCCCTGGTGGTGACCCAGGGGGCGGATCCGGGACAACCCAGGGCGGGGCGCCTGCCCTGGAAGGGTCTGCTCCTGGCCCTGGGCGCGGCCCTGGGGCAATCGGCGGGGCAGATCCTGTCCGTGAAGGGGCTGGAGGGCGGCGTCTCCACCCTTTCGGGCAACGTGGTGCGCATGGCGGGCGGCGCCGCCGGGGGCGTGCTGCTCCTGGCGATCTCCGGGCGCCGGGCGGATCTGGCCGCGCCCTGGCGCCGGGGTTCCACGGCCCTGCAGGTGCTCTCGGGTACCGTGCTGGGGGTGCTGGGCGGCGGCCTGCTGGCCCTCTACGCCCTGGGCCATGCCCCCGTGGGCCCGGCCGCGACCCTGCTGAGCATGGTCCCGGTCTTCCTGCTGCCCATCCCCGGATCTGGATGGGCGAGCCCATCACGCTGCGAGCCCTGGCGGGTACGGGGCTGACCCTGCTGGGAGCCGCCGGCTTGTTCCTGGGGTGAACGAGCGGTTCCGGATCAAGCATCGTGATGTGATACTTGCGCCGGAGGTGCTCCCCGATGCGATTCCTGGCCCTGTTGGCGACCTTCAGTCTGGTGCTTGGTGCCCAGGAGGCCTCGGCGGAGATCCGTTCGAAGGCCCTGGCCATCCACCACCGGCTCTTCACCCTGGATACCCACTGCGATACCCCCATGCGCATGAGCGACCGCTGGGATGTAGGGGTGCGCCACGAGCCCGGCAAGCGGACCTCGGGTACCCAGGATCTGGTGCGCATGAAGGAGGGCGGCCTCGACGCCAGCTTCTTCGCGGTGTTCGTGGGGCAGGGACCCCGCACGGAAACCGGGAACCAGGCCGCCTGGGAGAAGGCCAACGCGGTGCTGGACCGTTTGGATCGCATGTTCGCCCAGCATTCGGACCTCTGCGGCCGGGCCACCACCCCCGCCGAAGGCAAGCGCCTGGCCCAGGCGGGCAAGCGGGCCATCTTCCTGGGCCTGGAGAACGGCTACCCGCTGGGCACCTCCGTGGAGCGGGTGGACCACTTCTTCCGGCGTGGCGTGCGTTACATCACCCTGGCCCACACTGCCGACAACGATCTGGCCGCCTCCAGCACGGAGGAACGGGATCGCCCCGATGGCGGCCTCACGGATCTGGGCCGCAAGGTGGTGGCCCGCATGAACGACCTGGGCATGGTGGTGGACGTGAGCCACATCAGCGACCAGGCCTTCGCCGATGTGCTGAAGGTTTCCCGGGCGCCCGTCATGGCCAGCCACTCCTGCGCCCGGGCCATCGCGGACCACCCCCGCAACCTCACGGACGACCAGCTTCGGGCCCTCAAGAAGAACGGCGGCGTGATCCAGCTCTGCATCCTGGGCGACTACATCAAGCCCCCGGCGGCGGATTCAGGCCGCCGCAAGGCCGAGAGGGACCTGCGGCGTCGGGTCCAGGCCCTGGGTGGCTGGCAGAACCTCAAGGATCCCAAGGTGATCGCGGGCTTCGAGCGGGAATGGGAGGCCCTCATCGAGGACTACCGCCACGAACTGCCCACGGTGAAGGATGCGGTGGACCACATCGACCACATCGTGAAGGTCATCGGCATCGACCATGTGGGCATCGGCACCGATTTCGACGGCGGCGGCGGCCTGCGGGACTGCTCCGATGTGACCCACCTGCCGCGCATCACCGAGGAACTGCTGCGCCGGGGCTACCGCGAAGCCGATCTGGCCAAGATCTGGGGCGGCAACGCCCTCCGCGTGCTCGAAGCCGCCCGCCGCGTCGCCCGCTAAGCCTTGCGGCCCAACCCCCTTCCAGGCATGCTTGAAGGTCCGGCACCCGTAGCTCAGTTGGATAGAGCGTCTGCCTCCGGAGCAGAAGGTCGTGCGTTCGAGTCGCGCCGGGTGCACCAACGAAGCCAGCGCAGTGCGCTGGCTTCTCCGTTTTCGGCGCGTCGCGCACGCACGATCGACGAGGGCGCGCCGGTAGGCCAAGCCGGAAGCCCTCCGGGGGAGGGCTGGAGGCGTCCGCGGCGCGGGTGGCCGGGCGCAGCCAACGTCGCGGGGTGAGCCTGCGAACCTGCGTTCGAGTCGCGCCGGGTGCACCAACGAAGCCAGCGCAGTGCGCTGGCTTCTCCGTTTCGTCTGCCATTCTTCCGGCTAGGGCAGGTCCAGGGAGAAGGCAAAGGCCCAGACCCAGATCCGCAGGATGCGGCCATCGCGGTAGAGGCTGGGAAGGGACTGGTCAGGGAACATGTTGGGGGCAGGCGGGGCCTCAGTTGGCCAGGCAGGCTTTCAGGCGATCCGAGAGGTCCTGGAGGGTGTAGGGCTTCTGGATGAAGCCGGCCAGGCCCTTCCCGGCGAAACGGGCGGTGACATCCTGTTCGGTGTAGCCGCTGCACAGCACCACGCGGACCTCGGGGTTGACCTGGCGCAGTTGGCGGAAGGCTTCCTCGCCATCCATGCGGGGCATGGTCAGGTCCAGCATCACCAGATCGATGCGGTCCCGGTGCTCCTGGTAGCGCTCCAGCGCCTCCCGGCCGTCGGAGGCGAGGACCACCTCGAACCCCAGGCGCTCCAGCATGGCCTGCCCCAGGGCGCGGAGGGTTTCTTCGTCATCCACCAGCAGCACGCAACCCTGTCCGCTCCAGGTTTCCTGGGCGGAAGGCGCCGGGGCGGCCGGTTCCAGGGCCACGGGCAGGGCCGGCAGGAGCACCTTGAAGGTGGTGCCCTTGCCCGGTTCGCTGTAGACCCGGATGGCGCCTTTGTGGCTGCGGACAATGCCCAGGGTGGCCGCCAGTCCCAACCCTCGGCCGGTGAACTTGGTGGAGTAGAAGGGCTCGTAGATGCGCTGGAGGGTGTCGCGGTCCATGCCGCAGCCGGTATCCGAAACCTCCAAGTAGATGTAGAGGCCTTCGGGAAGGTCGTCATCCACCGTGGCGGCCGTGAGGTAGGGGCGCCCGCAGTGCATGGCGCCCGTGGCGAGGGTGATGACTCCGCTGCGGTCCCCGATGGCTTCCGAGGCGTTGGTAATGAGGTTCATCAGCACTTGCCGGAGCTGGGTCGCATCGCCTTCAATCTGGGGGAGGCCCTTCTCCAGTTTGAGGTTGAACAGGGCCTTCTTGCTGATGGCGGCCTTGAGCAGATGGGCCATGTCCGCCACGAGGTCGGAGAGCTGGATGGGCTCGATGACGAATCGGCCGCGTCCCGAATAGGCGAGCATCTGGCGGCTGAGGTCCGAGGCCTGGCGCGCGGCGGTCACGATGGCTTCGAGGTGGTCCTGGGCGGGAGCGTGGGCTGGGAGCTTGGCCAGGGCCAGGTCCGCATGACCCAGCACGGCCATGAGGATGTTGTTGAAGTCGTGAGCCATGCCTCCGGCCAGCACGCCGAGGCTCTCCAGCTTCTGCACGTGGAGCATGCGCCGTTCCATTTCCTGGCGTTCCGCCTGGGCCTGCACCCGCTCGTGCACGTCCACCACGGCGCCGGTCCACAATCGGCTGCCATTCTCCATGAGGCGGGGGCGGGATTCGAAGTGGACCCAACGGGGTTCGCCCCTCACCACCAGGCGGCCATCCCAGGCGAAGGGAGCGCCCTCCGCCACGGCGATCTGGTTCCGGGCCAGCCATCCCGACCGGTCTTCAGGGTGGATCAGGCGCCGGAGGGCGTTGGGATCCGCCAGATGGGTTTCCCGGGGCAGGCCTGTGAGTTCGCAGAAACGGTCGTTGAGGAATTCGAAGCGGTATCTGGGAAGCCCCCATGGGGAGGTCGCATCGGGGCCCACCTCCCGCAGGCGGTAGATGCCTGCCAGGGTGCTGGCCATCAGGTCCTCGTAGAGGGACTGGCTTTCCTTCAGGGCGCGAAGGGCGGTTTCCCGATCGCTGACATCCCGCACGATGGCCAGGAATTCCCCTTCGCCGCTCGGCACCAGGCGGCTTTCGAAACGCCGATCCCGGCTTTGGGCATCGGGCAGGTCGTACTCGTAGCGGGTCGGGAGCCCGGTTGCGGCCACTTCCTGGAGGCGGTTCCGGGTCAGGCGCGCCACTTCGGGAGGCAGTACTTCTTCCACCAGATGCCCCAGGAAGACTTCGTGGGGCCGATGGAGCTGGCGCAGATCCGGGGCCTGGAAATCAGTGATGCGGCCTTCGGCATCGAAGCGGAACATCAGGTCGGGGATGGAGGTGAGCAGGGCCCGGTTGCGGGCCTCGCTTTCACGCAGGGCCTTCTCGGTGGTGAGGTGGCGTTCCAGCTCCACGAACACCCAGGCCACCAGCATGAAGGCGGGAGGATAGAGCAGGAGCACCGGCAGCGCGAAGGACCGGATCACCTCACCCACGTAGGCGCCGGGCAGAAGGGCCATCAGGGCCAGCATGACGAGATGGATGGCGAGGCCCATGCCGAGCAGGGCTTCCATGCGGGTCATCCGGTTCCAGCGCTTCCGCAGGTAATAGCCGAGGGTGCCCAGGGCCGCCGCCTCGAGGATCACGGCGAGGCCCATCCAAAGGCCCGCGCCTCCGAGATGCACCCGGTAGGCGCCTGCGATGAGCGCCGCCACCCCTGCGGCCAGGGGACCGCCGAACAATCCCGCGATGCCGAGGATGATGGATCTCCCATCGAAGATGATTCCGGGGGCCCACTGGACGGGCGTCATCATGCCCAGCACCGCCACGGTGCCGAACAACAGGCCCGACAGCAGGGCGAAGCGGAAACCGGTCCGCCGGAAACCTCTCAAGAGAAAGCTGTGGACCACGCTGAGGGCCACGAGCAGGGCAATGTTGTGGATCAGCGAAAGGTAGATCATCCAGAGCCTCGGCAGGCAGGTTCCCAAGAGCGCCTAGCAAAACTCGCGCGGGCCGCGCTGGGAGCGCCGGGCGAGCGTGGGAGGGAAGGCGCCAGAGGCTCCGGCTCTGCGAGGCGTAGCCGAGCAGGAGGCACGCACGGCGTGCCGATAGCTGGAGGCCGTCGTGGGGCCTACGGACAAGGCGGCTGACGCACCCAGGCGACGTCCGCCGCCCCAGCCCTTCGGGACGATGTGAAACCGCGCGCCCAGCGGCGTCAGAGGCCTTCCACGATGGAACCCCATCGCGGTGCGGCCTCTTCCTGGCTGGTTCACGCGGTTTGACATCGTCGCGGCTCCTCGGGAGTTTTGTTAGGCGCTCTAAGGATCGGCAACCGTAGCATGGAGTTCTTATTCGGATGGGCAGGAAACCCCTGCCCATCTTCTGGCCTTCCGCCACACTGGGAAGATGCGTTTCCGGATGCCCTCGTTTCTGCTGTTGGCCCTTTCTCTGGCGGCCCAAGGGCCTTCTGGCCCCTGGCGCACCTTCCACACGGAGCACTACCGCATCCACCACCCCGATGACCCCGCCTTCGCGGCCTTCGCCCGGGAAGTGGCGGGGCGCATCGAAGGCTTTCATGCGGCCGTGGGCCAGGCCGTGGGCCATGCGGCGCCGGGACCCATCGACGTGCTGGTGCGCGATCCCGTCGGTGAAGCCAATGGCATGGCCTATCCCCTGCTGGGGCGACCGCATGTGGAGCTGTGGCGCACGCCGCCCGAGGCCGATTCGCCCCTGGCCCACAACCGGGGCTGGGAGGAACTGCTGGTGGTGCACGAGCTGGTTCACATCCACCACCTCACCTGGCCCCAGGAACGCCCCAGCCTGGCCGACCGCCTGTTCTACCGCCTCACGGGACCCGTGCTGCGCAAATCCCCCCGATGGGTGATTGAGGGCTACGCCACGCTGCTGGAGGGCCGCCTCACGGGCCGGGGCCGACCCCACGGCGCCTACCGCGCCGCCGTGATCCGCCAGTGGGCCCTGGAGGGCAAGCTGCCCACCTACGAGGCCGTCTCCGGCGGGGGCGGCTTCCTGGGGGACTCCATGGCCTACCTGGTGGGCAGCGCCCACCTGGAATGGCTGGAGGGCCGCAATCCCGAGGACCCGGAGATCCTGCAGAAGCTCTGGCGGCGCCTGGCCGATGCCCGCCACCGCGGCTTCGACACCTGTTTCCAGGCCACCTTCGGCCTGGCCCCCCGCGATGCCTATGATCGCTGGCGGGCGGAAGTGACCCACGATGCCCTGCTGCTGGAACGCCGCCTCAAGGCCGAGAACCTCCTGCGGGAGGGCCAGGGCTTCGCCCGGCTGCGGGGCATGGCCACGGACCTGGCCGTAAGTCCCGATGGCACCAAGCTCCTGGCCCGGGTGCTCGATCCCCAGCGTCCCGGCCTCTGGGTGTGGGATCTTACGAAACCGGCGGAAGGCCCCAAGACGAAGGCGGGAGAGCTTCCGGACCGGGCGCCGGAATTCCTGTCCGCAACCCCCCGCTGGACCCAAGCCCGCCGCAATGGACGGCTGCCGCGCCGGGCCTGGTGGAGCGGGCCCGCGACGATCACCTACGAGCTGCGCCGGGCGGATGCCCAAGGCATGCTGCAGCCCGCCTACCGCACCTGGGATCTGGCCACGGGCCAGGATCGTCCCGGCGGGGCGCCGCCGAAGGTGGAGGCCGGCCCCATCCAGCGCCAGGAGGTGGAAGGCATCTGGAACCTCGTGAAGGCAAGCCCCGAGGGCCAGGCCACGCCCCTCACGCGCGTGCGTTCCGCCGCCTGGCTCCCGGCACCCACGCCGGACGGCAAGGCGGTGTTCTTCCTCATGCTGCGGGCCCAGGGGTGCGAGGTTCGCCGCCTGGACCTGGCCGAGCCCCCCCTGGAAACCCGCGCATGGCCGGGAACGGATCCCCTGGTGCCCGGCGCGGTCCAGCGCCCGGCCGACGGTCCCTCGCGGTTGGAACCGGCCGTGCCCGTGGCGCCATCCACCCCGTACCGCCTCCGGGACACGCACCGCACGGCCCTGCGCAGCGGAGCCCTGGGGGGGCCTGCGGCCTCCAGTCTCCAGCTGGGCGTGGGCGGTTCAGACCTGCTGGGCCGCCTGAACTGGTTCGCCCTGGGCGCGTTGGGCGAAGCCCGTGGGCCCCGGGGGGCCGGTGCCGGTCTGGCCTACCGCGGTTGGGCCCTGGAGCCCAGCCTCCAGGTCTTCCACCTGCTGGAGCGGCCTTCCCGCCAGGATTTCGCCCCCGTGGCGGGCCTGGACCGGATCCGCCGGGGCGCCGAAGTGGCGGTCAGCTACCTGGATCGGAGCGATGATCCCTTCCTCCTGCGGCTGTCCCTGGCCCATGAGCGGGTGAAGCCCTGGAAAACGCCGGGACCCGCCACCGATCGCACCTTCGGGGGCCTCCAGATGGGCTTTCAGGACCGCTTCAGCCGCGGCGAGCGGTGGGGGCTCACCCTCAGCGGGCTGGTGTCCGGGGGCTGGGGCTGGACCGAGGGCACCTTCTGGCGTCTCAGCCGGGAGGCCGTGGCCGTGCAGATCCACAACCCCTTCCAGCGGATCACCCTCCGGGCACAGGAGGGCCGCCTCGAAGGTCGGCCCGGTCCCCTGGACCGCTTCCACCTTGGCGGCATGGCCGGTTCCCTGGAGCCCGAAAGCCTGGGCTGGACGCGCCTGGAGCAGTCGGCGCTGCCCGCCTTCCTCCAGACGGGAACCCGCTTCCGCAGCCTGAGGGGCGAGCTGGGACAGGAGGTCCGCGCCTACGTTCAGCGCGCCGAAGTCTGGACACCCGGCGAAGCAAGGCCGGGGGCTGTGCGGGTGCTTGGCGTGGAGGTGGATCCGTCCCCCCTGCTGTCCCAGGACATCGTCCGTCGCATCCTGGGGCCGACCCGCCTCGTGCTGGGCGTGCACCGTCCTCTGGATGGCCTCATGAAGGACCGGACGGTCGCCACCGTCCAGTGGAGCCTGATGCTGTAAATGAGGCGATTTCACGATTCCTGTTGCTGAGGTTCTCTTGCTCTTCGCGATGCTTGCGGTACTGATCCTGGGTCTGCAGCTGCTCCATCGGCGCCTGCTGCGCCGGGTGACGCCTGCCTCGTGGCATCGTTGGCTGACCCCGATCCTGGGGGTGATCCACGCTCCGCTGACCCTCTACATGGGGCTGCGCCTCACGGGGTTCTCGGGGTTGGGGCTGGTGGACCTGCTGCATCCCCTGGCTCGGCTGGGGCTCGCGTTCCAGGCGATCACCTGCATCCACCTGCTGGTCTACGGCGTTCTTTCAGGATTCTGGGCCTTCCGGCGCTGGATGGGGCAGCAGGTGGACCGGGGCCCCGAGGATCCTGCCCGCCGCCGGTTCCTTCAGCATTCCCTGGCAGGCAGCCTCGGTGCCCTCACGGTGGGGGCGGGGCTGGGCGTGAAGGAGGCCTACAGCGAGGTGGAGGTGGTGCGCCTGGAGGTGGGCGCCGAAGGCCTGCCGGCGGGACTGGATGGCCTGCGCATCGTTCACCTCACGGACCTTCACGCAGGGCCGCTGCTGCCTTCCGGCCGCCTGCGCTACTGGCGGGCCTTGGCGGAACGGGAGCGGCCCGACCTGCTGGTGTTCACGGGCGATTTCGTGGACAGCCAGCCCGAGGAGCTGGCGCCCTTGCTGGAGGCCTTCAGGGATTTCCCCGCGCCTCTGGGCCGCTACGCGGTGCTGGGCAACCACGACTACTTCCAGGATCCCAGGCCCCTGTGGGAGGGCCTGGAACGCATCGGCGTGGCCTGCCTGGAGAACCGCAACGTGCAGGTTCGGCGGGGCGATGGCGTTCTGGCGGTGATGGGCCTGCAGGATCCCATGGCTCGGGATGGCCGATTCCAGGGCGTGCGCTTCGGCCCAGGGCCCGACCCCGACGCCGCCTCCGCAGGGCTTCCCCCCGAGGCCTGGCGCCTCTGCCTCACCCACCGCCCCACCGACTGGCGCTGGGCCCGCCGGGCCGGGGCCCACCTCACCCTGGCGGGCCACACCCACGGCGGCCAGATCAACCTGATCCCCGGTGTCAGCAGCGCCCGGATGCTGGGTCCCTGGACCAGCGGCCTCTACCGCGATGGCGGCCAGGCCCTCTACGTGAGCCGCGGGCTGGGAGTCGTCGGCCTCCCCCTGCGCCTCGCCGCCGCCCCCGAACTCACCGTCCTAACCCTCCGCCGCCACGAAATTCCCACTTTGAAACCCGCCCGAACCCTGGCATCCTAAGGGTTCGTTCGATCCGCGGCCCCATCGTCTAGCGGTTAGGACGCCGCCCTCTCACGGCGGTAGCAGGGGTTCGAGTCCCCTTGGGGCTACCAGACTGAAACGGCCCGCTTCGGCGGGCCGTTT
>MWBB01000027.1 GCA_002068835.1 Acidobacteria bacterium ADurb.Bin340
GGGTCATGGCCTGGGCCACCGCCTGCACCTTCTCGGCCTTGGGGGCTTCGTCGTCGGTGAGCACCTCCAGGCCATCCAGCAGGTCGAGGTTGGTGGCCAGGGGCTGGCTCATCTTGGAGCCATCGCGGTAGAGGGCCACGGCCTTGAGCATGAGCTTCCAGCTGGCCTCGTTGATGTCGGCCACCTGGGCGGCGGTGTACTCCGCCGGGATGTTGATGGTCTTGCTGATGGCGCCGCTGAGGAAGGGCTGGGCGGCGCCCATCATGCGCAGATGGCCCATGGGGCTGATGAAGCGCTGGCCCTTGCGGCCGCACTTGTTGGCGCAGTCGAAGATGGCCAGATGCTCCGTCTGCAGGTGGGGCGCGCCTTCCACGGTCATGGCGCCCGCCAGGGCCTCCAGGAAGCGGGTGGCGGCTTCTTCGCCGAAGGCGGCCCTCAGGCGGTCCACGGGAACCACGAAGCTGGGGTCGAAGGCTGTGGGGAGCTTCTCCTCCCAGCCTTGGAGCTCGGCTTCAGTGAAGCCCTTGGCCAGCAGCTCGGTGCGGGTGATGCCGGGGGTCTGGTCGGTGATTTCAAGCCAGCCGACCACGTGGCGCTCGATGTCCTGGATCTGCTGGGTGGTGTAGCCCAGGCGGGCCAGGGCCTCGGGGATGGCGCGGTTCACGAGCTTGAAGTAGCCGCCGCCCGCCAGCTTCTTGAACTTCACCAGGGCGAAATCCGGCTCGACGCCCGTGGTGTCGCAGTCCATGAGCAGGCCGATGGTGCCTGTGGGAGCCAGCACCGAAACCTGGGCATTGCGGAAGCCGTGCTGTTCGCCCAGAGCCAGGGCGCGGTCCCAGCTTTCCCGGGCGGCCTCCACCAGGGAGCGGGGCACGCCGGTGCCCGTGAGGCCCTGGGGCGTGATGGACAGGCCTTCGTATTCGGAAGCGGGGGCGTTGTAGGCGGCCCGGCGGTGGTTGCGCACCACCCGCAGCATGTGGCGCTGGTTCCGTTCGTAGCTGGGGAAGGTGCCCAGCTGGGCGGCCATCTCGGCGCTGGCGGCATAGGCATCGCCCGTGAGGATGGCGGTGAGCGCCGCGCACCACTGGGCGCCGACCTCGCTGTCGTAGGGAATGCCCAGGCGCATGAGCAGGGCGCCCAGGTTGGCGTAGCCCAGGCCCAGGGTGCGGAAGTCGTAGCTGAGCCGCGCGATGGCCTCGCTGGGGAACTGGGCCATGAGCACGCTCACTTCGAGCACCACGGTCCAGAGGCGGATGCCGTGGCGGTAGCCCTCCAGGTCGAAGCCACCATCGGGGGTGAGGAAGGCGCACAGGTTCAGGGAGGCCAGATTGCAGGCCGTGTCATCCAGGAACATGTACTCGGAGCAGGGATTGCTCGCGTTGATGCGGCCATCCTCGGGGCAGGTGTGCCAGTCGTTGATGGTGGTGTCGAACTGCAGGCCCGGATCGGCGCAGGCCCAGGAGGCGTGGTTCACCTTGGCCCAGAGGTCCCGGGCGCGGAGGGTCTTGGTGGCCTTGCCGTCGATGCGCCGGGTGAGCTGCCAGTCGCCGTCCCGCTCCAGGGCCCGCATGAAGGCATCGGGCACTCGCACGGAGTTGTTGGAGTTCTGGCCTCCCACCGTGGCGTAGCCCTCGCCATCCCAGGTGGTGTCGTAGGTCTTCAGGTCGCGGTCGAAGTCCCCCTGGGACAGACGGCCCAGACACTGGGCCAGGAAGGCGGAGGGCACGCCCTCCTTCTTGGCGTGGGCCAGGGCCTTGCGCAGCTTCTCGTTGCGGGTGGGATCCGCCTCGCGGGTGGTGGAGCCTTCCACGGCCTCGCACAGCGCATTCCAGTGGCGCGCCACCAGGAGGGAGCCCGCGGCCATCATGGCCACCTTCCGCTCCTCCTGAACCTTCCAGTCAATGAAGGGTTCGATGTCCGGGTGGTCCAGATCGAGGGTCACCATCTTGGCGGCCCGGCGCGTGGTGCCGCCGCTCTTGATGGCGCCCGCGGCCCGGTCGCCCACTGCCAGGAAGCTCATGAGGCCGGAGCTGCGCCCCCCGCCGGAAAGGGGCTCCTCGGCGCCCCGGATACGGCTGAAGTTGCTGCCGGTGCCGGAGCCGTACTTGAAGATGCGGGCTTCGCGCATCCACAGATCCATGATGCCGCCGGGGTTCACCAGGTCGTCCTGCACGCTCTGGATGAAGCAGGCGTGGGGCTGGGGGCGCTCGTAGGCGGAGGTGCTCTCCTTCACCTTGCCGTCGGCGGGATCCACGTAGAAGTGGCCCTGGGCGGGACCGGCGATGCCGTAGGCGAAGTGCAGGCCCGTGTTGAACCACTGGGGGCTGTTGGGGGCGCACATCTGGTTGGCCAGCATGTACACCAGTTCGTCGTAGAAGGCCTGGGCATCCTCGGTTGTGTCGAAGTAGCCGCGGGATTCGCCCCAGAAGCGCCAGCACCCGGCGAGGCGGTGGAAGACCTGCCGGGCGTCCCGCTCGCCGCCGCCGGCGGCGTCGATGCCTTTGCGGCGGAAGTACTTCTGGGCCAGGATGTCCACCGCCACCTGGGACCAGCTCTCCGGCACCATCACATCCTTGGCTTCGAAGACCACGGTGCCGTCCAGCTTGCTGATGCGGCTGGTGCGGGGCACGAAGGGAATGCCTTCGAGGGGATCGTGGCCGGCCTTGGTGAAGTGGCGGGTGATCTTCATGGAGGTCCTCGGCAGAGACGAAAAAGCCCCACGGGCAGGGCCCATGTGGCTGAATGGATTCAAGTTCTCGAACGGAGCCCCTGGCACCGAGGCGACCGGTTCGAACCTCTACGGGTTGTGTCGGATTGAAAGGATCACCCCAAGATCTTGTGGCGTCAAGGGCCGCCATGGGCGGAAATGTCTGCCCAGGGCGCGCCATCACTGGGGTTGCCTTGAAATTCAAGGTTTATCCCGGCTCAGGCTTGGTGAGAAGCCCCGCCAATGCTAGGCTGAGCCCAAGCCGGGCCCCATGCATCGGCCCCCCGTCGAACCTGGTCAGGTCGGAAGAAGCAGCCATAAGGTGGGGGGGCGAGTGCCGTGGTAAGCCCGGCCCCTTCGTGCCCGGGCCTACCATCCGCTCAGGCCGCGGCTGCGCCTTGCCTTCGCAGAACGGCACGGGCCTACCCGCCCAGCGGGGGCCCCGCTCCAGGGGCTCCCCCGGAGCCCCTTCCGCGACCCGCTTGGGCGGCCACGTGGTAAGCCCGGCCCCTTCGTGCCCGGGCTTCCCATCCGCTCAGGCTGCGGCTGCGCCTTGCCTTTGCGGAACGGCACGGGCCTACCCGCCCAGCGGGGACCCCGCTCCAGGGGCTTCCCCGGAGCCCCTTCCGCGACCCGCTTGGGCGGCCACGTGGTAAGCCCGGCCCCTTTGTGTCCGGGCCTACCATCCGCTCAGGCTGCGGCTGCGCCTTGCCTTTGCGGAACGGCACGGGGCTGCCCGCGGTTCTACATCCACTCGCTAAGGCAGAAGCCGATGGCGATGGTGTTCTGGCGCCAGTTGTAGTCCACCAGGCTTTCGCCGTACCCCGTGAAGACTTGGACATAGCCGCGAAGGGCCCGGCCTTCGGGCGAAAGGGGGAAGCTCCAGGCAGCCTGGAAGGCCCCCTTGCCGCTGTGGGTGTTCAGGCGGCCGGTTCCCGTCACGGTGTGGCGGCCCAGTTTGAGGATGGCCACGGCTTCTCCATGGCCGAGGTAATGGTCCAGATCGGGATTGTCATCTTCGGCCCGGGATTCGCTCACCCGCATCCAGGGCCGCAGGATCAGGGCCAGCGGGCCGCGCTCGAAGCCGAACTGGGCGATCACGCGGTTCCAGCTGCGGGAGAGGGGTTCCGACTTGCCATTGGATTGGTGGTTGAACCCCAGGGTGGCGAGGCTCCAGCGCAGCCCCAACACTTCCCGCTGGGGCTGCCAGGCAAGCATCAACTCGGGTTCGTAGTTCGTTTCCCGGAAGGGCCGGGACTGGGCGGCGCTGTAGACCTGCCAGTGGCTTTGCTGGGTGTAGCCGCCCCACAGGGAAAGGCGCTGGGCTTCCATGGTGCCCAGCAGCACCTTGAAGCTGACCTGGAACTTGGATTCCAGGTGCCGCAACGCCACGGCCTGGGCCGGACGGGTGGGGCTATGAGGCTCGCGGTTGGGGTGGTCGCTGTAGCGGCCGAACAGCAGGTAGCTGGGCTTGTGGGAGCGCACGTCGGAGCCGGGAACCCCGCTTCCGGCTCCGGGGCTCCAGGCACGTTCAAAGAGGGATCCTGCCGCTGGATCCTGCGATGCGAGGCCTGGCCCCAGGCAGAGGGCGAGGGACAGCGGGAACGCGGGACGGAGAGGCATGGGACCACCTGGTGAAGGATTCCACTACACCGTCCTTCGGAATCCGCGACAAGAACGATCGACCGATCAATGCCCTTTGGCCCGGACCACCAGAACGTCGCAGGGGGCGTGCTTCACGACCCGGGCGGCGGTGGAACCGAACAGAAGCCGCTCCAGGCCCGTATGTCCCACCTGGGCCACCACCAGCAGGCAGTCGGGGCCCGCCTCGCCCACCAGTTCCTCTGCCGGGCTGCCCCACTTCACCAGCACCGATGCTCCGGGGATCTCCGAGACCAGGCCCTGGAGATGCTCGCGGGCATGGTCCTCCATGGCTTTGAGCCAGGCTGGATCCGGCAGGGCGATCTGGGCTTCGGGAAGCATGGGGGCTGGCGGCTGGAGCACATGCATCACCACCAGCGGCACCTCGCTGCGGGAGGCCCAGGCCGCAGCCCGAGCCAGAGCGAGGCGGGAGGCCTCGGAAAAGTCCACGCCCACCAGAACGCGCTTGATCATCACGACCTCCACGGGTGAACCCGGTATCAACATAGGACCCTGTTCCGAAGGCGCCACGCGAAGCGTTTGGCCGGGTTGGAACAAGTATGGTGTTTGAACATCAAAATGGTTTGAACCCGGAAAGGCCGGGATGGGAGGCCCCATGTTCCAGCTCCGCTCTGCCGATGCCCGCGGCCGTTTCAACCATGGCTGGCTTGATACCCGCCACACCTTCAGCTTCGGGGACTACCAGGACCCTGACCATGTCCATTTCCGGGCGCTGCGGGTGATCAATGAGGACTGGATCCATCCCGGGCAGGGCTTCGGAATGCATCCCCACCGGGACATGGAGATCCTCACCTGGGTGCTGGAGGGTGCGCTGGAGCACCATGACAGTCTGGGCAGCGGTGGGGTGATCCGGCCGGGTGATCTGCAGCGGATGAGCGCGGGCACCGGCATCCGTCACAGCGAGTTCAACGCCTCGAATCAGGAATCCCTACATCTGCTGCAGATCTGGCTGTTTCCCGATGCCAAGGGCCATGCCCCTCGCTATGGGCAGAGGTCCTTCCCGGCCGAGGGGCGGTTCAACCGTTTCCAGTTGCTGGCCAGTCGGGACGGCCGTGAAGGCAGCCTGGAGATCCACCAGGATGTGGAGCTTTACGTGGCGGACCTGGATCCCGGAGCTTCCGTGGAACGTTCGATCGCTGCAGGCCGCGGGGCCTGGGTCCAGGTGGCACGGGGCTCCGTGGATCTCAACGGCCACGTGCTCCGCCAGGGGGATGGCGCGGCCCTGGAAGAGGAAACCACGATCCGCCTCACGGGGGTGGAGGTTGCCCAGGTGCTGCTGTTCGATCTGGGCTAGGAGTGCGGCCCCCACTATGACGTGGACACGCTCCTAGCCGAAAACCACCTGGTTCCGCCCCCGGGCCTTGGCCTGGGTGAGGCGGCGCTCCGCTTCGGCCTGGAAGTCCGCCATGCCTTCCGGCTGGTCCGGGGTGCGGGCGAAGACGCCCACGCTCACGGTCAGGGTTGGCTCGGTGCGGGAATCCTCGTGCGGAATGCCCAGGGCAGCCACCTCGGCCCTCATCCGTTCCGCCACGGCCACGGCGCCGATGGTGTCCGTTTCCGGCAGCACCACGGCGAACGTGCCGTCTTCCAGCCGGGCGACCAGGTCGCCCGCGCGGAGGATGCAGCCTTCCAGGGCCTGGCCCACCCGCAGGAGGGCTTCTTCCGTGGCGCCCTTGCCGTAGCGGCCTTCGTAGGTTCTGAAATGATCCAGGCCCAGCAGCACCAGGGCCAGGTCCGTGTGGTTGCGCAGGTTCCGCCGCCATTCCAGATCCATGTATTCATCGAAGCGCAGGCGGTTGCCCAGCCCGGTGACGGGATCAATGGCTACGATGCGGCGGAGCAGACGCTGGTGCTGCCCAAGGGCCAGGGCGTTCCCCAGGCGGATTTTCAGGAGCCGGGGGTCCAAGGGGCGCTCCAGGAGGTCCCGGGCTCCTCGGGCCACCAGGGCCAGGGCTCCGTCCAGGTGGCCGACGCCGGCCAGAATGAGCACCGGGCGATCCGCCAGCGCCGGTTCCCGCAGGCTCCAGTCCAGCACCGCCTCGCTGTCGGCCAGTGCGGCATCGAGCAGGAGCAGTTCCGGAGGCTCCGTTCCGGCCGCCTCGATGAAGGCACCGGCTTCTTCGAGTACTCGCACGGGATGGTCGTGGTTCATGGCCAAGCGGATGTGGTCGGCATCCTCGAGATTGCGGGTCAGCACCAGGATGTCGGGATGGGCGGCGGTCATGGGCACGCTCCGATGGGTCGGCAGGGTTTGAAAGCTGCTGAACCCTTTTCGGCCCCCTTCAGGCCAGGGGTGAATCGGGGCCCGTTGGCACAGGCTCGCCCCAGGGGGAGGCAGCGCTGAGACCCCAGCGGGCCTGGTACCACACCTCATCGAGCCAGAGGCCGGCAGGGGGCGCCGTGATGCCGGCCTGGCTCCGCTGGCGGGCTGCGAGGAGGCGGGGGAGTTCCTCGGGGGGGCGCCGACCCTTGCCCACCTCGACCAGGGTGCCCGTCATGATTCGAACCTGGTGCATCAGGAAACGATCCCCTTCGAACACGAGGCTGAAGCCCCCGGTTTCCGGTTCGAGGCGGACCTGATGGATCGTGCGGATGGGCGAACGGGCTGCGCATTCCTGATGGCGGAAGGACGAGAAATCATGGGTGCCCACCAGCGCCTGGGCGGCGGCCTCCATGGCTGTCCGATCCAGGGGATCGGCCCTGTGCACGTGCCAGCAGCGGTCGACCTCGAACGGATCGTCCGCAGGGCCTTCCTGGATGCGGTAGCGATAGCGCTTGGCCACCGCATGCTGGCGGGGCCAGAAACCTTCCGGAGCCGGCTGGGCGTTCATGATCCGGGCATCCATCGGCAGGTGGGCGTTCAGGGCCGCAAGCAGTCGGTAGGGCTCCCAGACGCGGCGGAGGACCACCAGGACGCCCTGAGCACGGGCATGGACGCCGGCGTCCGTGCGCCCCGTTCCTTGGGGCAGGGGCGCCTCGGGATCCAGCTTCCGGAGCGCGCGGGCCAATTCCCCCTGCACGCTGCGGGCCGACGTCTGGATCTGCCAGCCGTGGAAGGCGGTTCCGAGGTAGGCGACCCGCAGGAAGTAGGGATGGGACATGGACCCATTGTAGGGATCTGGGGTCCGGGGATCCTGGGGTGCCCTGGAAACCCTTAAGCCCCGGGCCCTGGGGAGGAGGAGGGGGGCTCAAGGGCCCATCGGTTGGTCATTTCATGGAAACAGGATGTTTGTAATCCAATGAGAAAGGGCCTTCAGGGTGGGATGGGTACCCTCGATCCGCCCCTGGGCTGGCTTTGCTGATTTTTTTTTTTGAAAAGCCTTGACTGTGCTGAATCCCAGACCTAACCTGCCAGTGGTTTATCAATACCCCAGGATCCATAAGGGTTTCCGGGCGCTTCTCTCTTGAAATCCGCATCAGACGGGCACCCTGATTCAGGCGTGCATCCGCATTCCACCAACCCGGGGGCTTAACTGCCCCAATCTGGAGGTTCCATGAACAAGGCTGAACTCATCGCCGCCATCGCCGAGAAGGCGGACATCAACAAGTCCAAGGCCGCTGCCGCTCTGGACACCTTCCTGGGCTGCGTCTCCAGCGCTCTGCGCGCCGGCGACAAGGTGACCCTGGTTGGCTTCGGCACCTTCTCCGTGGTGACCCGCGGTGCCCGCACCGGCCGCAATCCCCGTGACGGCAAGCAGATCAAGATCGCGGCCAAGAAGGTTGCCAAGTTCAAGCCCGGCAAGAAGCTGTCTGATGAAGTCAACGGCAAGGGCGGCAAGAAGGGCAAGAAGTAGCAGTATCCTGAGTTCCCAGAAAGGCCCGCTTCGGCGGGCCTTTCTTTTTGGCCCTCAGGTCCATCGACTTCAAACCCGGTTAAGAGAGTCTTAACCAAGAGGGGCTGTGGTATTGTTTAAACACAATTATTGCATTGTTTATGTGAGGCGTTCTGCGAAAAACGCCTGACATGGCCCCTTGGGAGCAGGGCTCCGGTTTTCATGGGCGCGGAATCCCTGGCCGATGAGGACGGGTCACGAGGTGGACGATGGCTGACGACGAGGCCCCGAAGGGAAGACCGCTGAAGAAACTGATCCTCATGGGGGGGCTGGGCCTGATCGTTCTGGGCGCGCTGGGTGGAGGCGGCTTCTTCGCCTACAAGAAATTCTTCGCCAAGAAGGGCGATGCGGCGGCCGCGGCGGAGACGGCCAAAACTGAAGAATCACCGGAGGCGGAGGAAGATCCCGATGCGCCCCCGCCTGCGGTGATGGTCTATCGGAACATCGTCAACCTGGATCGGAAGAACGCCTACTTGAAGGTCGAGCTGCACCTTCTTTTCAGTGATCCCGAATTGGGCAAGGCCGCCACCTCGGACAAGCCCACGCCCGAGAACAGCCAGATCCGGGCCCTGCTTCTGGAAGTGATTTCAGGAAAGACCCTGGAAGAGGTCACGGATCCGGAACTGCGGGAATCGCTCCGCCAGGAGGTGAAGGAGCGCCTGAACGAACGTTTTGCGCCGAGGCCGGACCCGAAGGCCAAGAAGGCGCCCAAGCCTCCCGTGAAAGAAGTCCTGGTGGTGGATTGGGCCATCTCGGCCTGAACCTTGCTCCGCATGGATCCCAGGGTCCATGCTTTGACCCTGGGGCTTGAAGGACGGACATGGCGGCGGCGAAGCGCAACGACAAGCTGGAAACGGAACGGGTGCTCACTTTCGAGCATGTGATCGCCGACCTCATGCCCTTCACGGATACGCCTTTCGCGTTGGACGTTCAGCTGGGCCAGACCCGCATGACCATTGGCGAACTGCTGGAACTGGACGTGGGCTCCCTCGTGGAACTGAAGAAGAGCGCCGGTGAGCCCATGGATGTGCTGTCCAAGGGGCGTGTGCTCATGCGGGGCGAGGTGACGGTCCTGGAAGACACGCTGGGACTGCGTATCGTCGAGATCGTGGACCCCAACCGCCGCATTTGAGCCGAACGGGCGGGAGGACCCGCCCCTGTGGCATCCTCGAAGGTTCGATGCGGCCCGATGCTGGATCCATTGCCTCTCCCCCCGTGGCCCTCTGCCTCGGGGGCTGGGACGCATCCGGGGGGGCCGGTCTGGTGCGCGATCTGCTCACGGTGGCGGCCTTCGGCCTCCATCCCATGGCCATTTCCACGGCGGAAACCCTTCAGAACGGGGAGGGCTGCCAGGGGGTGAGCGCGCCCCTCACTTCGCCGGTGCATCACCTGCAGCTTCTTGAACCCCATCTTGCGGGGGCGGTCTGGGGCGCCAAATGGGGGCTTGTGTCGCTGCCGGAACCCTGGCTCCGGGACCTGGTGGCTGCCCTCGCCTCGATGGCGCCCCGGGCCCGCATCTGGGATCCCGTGCGCGCCCCCACCGTGGGGGCGGCCGTGCACGATGCGCAAACCTATCGCCGTCTCGCGGAACGGGTGCTGGGCGCCGGAGGGTGGGTGGTCGCCCCCAACCGCCTGGAGGCGGCCTGTCTGGCGGGGGTAGGGCCGGAAGCGGCGCCGGAGGCGATGGCAAGGCCCTGGCTGGACCTGGGGGCCGAGGCCGTCTGGCTCAAGGGGGGCCACGCGGAGGGCGACAGGGTGGAGGATCTCTGGATCACTCCGACGGAGACCCAGGGCCTGGGCGCCCACGCCCGGCTTCCAGGGGAGCGGCGAGGCACCGGATGCGCGGTGGCTTCGGCGTGGCTGGCCCTGCGTCTGCTCGGACAGGAACCGAAGTCCGCGGCTCAAGGCGCTGCCGCGTGGTTGCGCGACCGCTGGAATGCGGGTTTCCGTCCAGGGGCAATGGGCCGCCCCGTGCTGCCACCGGGGCGACCCTGATGCGGGAAGGCCGTGGCTGGATTCTGCGCACCGGAGAGGATGGCCCCTGGGCCGGCTGGCTGGGGGTGCGCCATCTGGACGGGGGCGCACCCCTGCGCGAAACGCCGTGGCTGGCGGTGCAGACCCTCGCGGCGCTCGATCACGCCTTTCCCGGGGGGCTGGCCCTGGTGTGGGATGCGCCTCCCGATTGGCTGGAACCGCTGTCGGTGGCGGAACGGCAAGGGCTTCTGGGGGCCCTGGCAGCCTGCTGCCGTCGGGGACTCCACGGAACGGAACCTGGGCCGAATTCCTTTGAAGGACCGGCCTCCTTTTGGCTTCACGGTGCCGCACCGCCCTCAGGCGGACTGGGGCAGGCCTGGCGGCAGGGCTGGATCGGATGGGTTCCCCAGACCCCGGGGGCCTGGCGGCTGCCTGGCCTGGGCTTGGCAGACGCCGAGGCGGACGCCGTGCAGGCGGGTGCCCTCTGGGGAGAACTCACCCTCCCTGTCGGAGCGCTGGGCCAGTTGAAATCCCGGAACTGGTGCGGGTGTTGGCCGAAGCTCAGGCCCGGCTCGAGCGGGATTTCAGCCACCGCCTGTCGTCGGGTGCCTGGCCGGTGGCCTTCCCCTTCCACCGCAGGCGATGCGGATGGCGGGTGAGTCTGGTCGGGGGGCGGGAATTCCGGGCCGCCGGCGGTGGCTGGGAAGGACTGGCCGAACCCCTCGATTCGTTCATCCGCATCCTGGAGCGGGAACTGCGTGTGCCCATTCACTTCGGGAGCTGCATGGCGTTCGAGGTGGCCAGCCACCTCGGCCACCAGGCCATGCGTGAAGGCCTGCCCTGGCGCCACAGCCTGGCCCTTCCGCCCGCCAGCCCCACCTTTTCGCCTGGGATGGCGGCGGACCCTCGGGAACCTGCGCCCCTGGAGGCCCGGGCCATGGTGCCGACCCCGCTGGCGCCGCTCCTGGCCGATCCTCCCATCGCTTTCCTGCGGGTTCCGACACCGCCCCAGGAGGCCGCCTGCGCCACCTTCCTCTCCGGTCTGGCCCATCCGCTGCCTGCCGTCCGCTGGCTACCGCCCGAAGCGCCTCTCCCCGGTCCCTTCCAGGCGGAACGCCCCTGGGCCGCGGCCAGCGCCTTCACCCCGCTCCTGGACGTCACCCAGGCTCTCCAGCCGAGCCTGTTCGAGGAGATGTAGGGCGCCAACGAAATCCCTGACCCATCGAGAGTCAGTACAGGAACATCGGCTTGCCTTCCACATGCCGCACCTTGGGGCGGTATTCGGAAGCGTCGTAGAGCTCGTCCACATCCACGCGCTTGCGGCCCTCCCTCAGAACGGCGAGAGGCACGGAGGTGTAGCGGCCTTCCTTCAGGGCGATCATGCGGCCCCAGGCGCGGCGAACGGCCAAGCCGATGGCGGTTTCGGCGAAGTTCACGGCCACCATCAGGTCCAGGCTGTCCGGAGCGCCGCTCCGCATCAGGTAGGACACCTGCTGGCAGATGACATTCTCTCCGGTGAGGCGCCGCAGGGTTTCGCCGGTGACGGCGCCGATGCCGCCCAGCTTCAGGAACCCTTCGGCGTTGCGGAGGCCCACCGGTCCTCCGCCCTGCATGGACGCGCCTTCGCTCATGGTGATCATCACGTAGTTCGAAGGGTTGTCCCGCTTGTCCCGCAGCGCCAGCTCGGCCAACCGCTCGGGATCGAAGGGAACTTCGCTGATGATGGCGCGGTCCACCCCGGCCAGGTACGAGGCCAGAAGGGAGGTTTCGCCGCAGTAGCGGCCGTACAGCTCCACGATGGCGATACGCTCGTGGCTGCCGGCGGTGGTGCGGAGCTGGTGGATGAATTCCACGCTGCGGGTCACGGCGGTGGAAAAGCCGATGCAGTAGTCCGTGCCGTGGACATCGTTGTCCATGGTTTTGGGGATGGCGAGCACGGGCACGCCTTCCCGGAACAGCCGCTCCGCGAAGGAGAGGGTGCCATCGCCTCCCAGGGCCACGAGGCCATCCAGCTTCAGGTGCTCCACCACATGCAGGATGTGGTCCGTGCAGTCCACGGGGTCATCGGCCAGGGCTCGGTGGGCCAGGAACGAGGGCAGGTCGCGGGGGCGGACGGCGGCCGGATCCACCCGGCTGGTGTGGAGGAAGGTGCCGCCGGTGCGGTCGATGGTGCGGGTGTTGCGGGTGTCCAGGGGCTGCAGGTTGCCGACGCTGCTTTCGGGATCCTCCGGGTTGAAGTGGAGCAGGCCCGCCCAGCCCCGGCGCAGGCCGAGCACCTGGATGCCCTCTTCCGCCGCGGCGCGGACGAGGGTCTTGATGCAGGGGTTCAGGCCGGGGACATCCCCGCCGCCCGTGAGCAGGCCGAGGCGCATCGGAGCCTCACCAGGCATCGGCCACGGTGCGGTGGGCTTCGGCGTGGCGCAGGGCCCGGAGGCCGATGTCATGGCGCACCTGGCGGCCGGGCCAGTCCGCCTGGGGCAGGGCCTCGAGGAGGGTCCGGCGGGCCTGATCCAGATCGGGGGCATGGGCCACCAGGTTGAGCACGCGGCCTCCGTGGGTCAGCCAGCGGCCCTCCTCCTTCCGGGTGCCCGCGTGGATCACCCGAACCGCAGCAGGCCCCAGGGTGATGGGCACGCCCTTCACCGGGGTTTCGGGATAGCCCTCGGCGGCCAGCACCACCGTGAGCGCGCACCCGGGCTTGAATGTCAGATCCTGGCGCTCCAGGCGCCCTTCGGCCACTTCCTTCAGAAGTCCCGGCAGGTCCTCGTCCAGCAGCTCCATGAGCACCTGGGTTTCGGGATCGCCGAAACGCACGTTGTATTCCAGGAGCTTGGGGCCGCGGGGGGTCCACATCACGCCCAGGAAGAACACGCCCCGAGCCCTCAGCCCATCGGCCTGGCATCCACGGAGGGTGGGCTCCACAAGGTCCTGGCGAAGGCGATCGAGGTCTTCAGGCCGCAGGAAGGGAATGGGGCCGAAGGCGCCCATGCCGCCGGTGTTGGGGCCCTGGTCGCCCTCGCCCAGGCGCTTGTGGTCCTGGCAGGGCGGCAGCACCACGCAACGAGCGTGGTCCGCATCCACGTCCACCAGCACGTGCAGCGAAAGTTCCATGCCCGTCAGAGGTTCTTCCAGCAGCACGGTCTTCGAGGCGTCGCCGAAGCGTCCGTCCAGGAAGGTCCTCAGGGTTTCCATGGCTTCCGCTTCCGTCTGGGCCAGGACCACGCCCTTGCCCGCCGCCAACCCATCGGCCTTGAGCACCACGGGGTAGGGGTGGGGCCAGGCCCGGATGATGGCTTCGCCTTCGGCCAGATCCTGCACCTGGCGCGAAGCGGCGCAGGGGATGCCGTGGCGCCCCATGAAAGCCTTGGCGAAGGCCTTGCTGCCCTCCAGTCGGGCGGTGGCCTGGTCGTGGCCGAAGACGGCGATGCCCAGGTCCCGGAGCGCGTCCGCCAGGCCCGCCACCAGGGGGGCTTCGGGACCGATCACCACCAGGTCCGGCCGGGCCTGGGCGCACCAGCGGGTCAGACCTTCCACGTCCTCCGAACCCAGAGGGAGGCAGGTGCCCAGCTCTGCCAGCGCATCGCTGCCGGGGGCGGCGAAAAGGTCCACGGGAAGGGCGCTGGCCTTGAGCTTGAGCCCAAGGGCATGTTCGCGGCCGCCGGAACCTACCAGCAGGATCTTCATGGAGGACCTCCCAGCCTCCATTGTCTCTCAGAAGGGCGTCAGGCCAGCAGCTTGGCGATGGCGGACATCAGATCCGGCCCCCGGAACGGCTTGGCGAGGCAGAAGGCGCTGGGATCCCGGCCCAGCAGTCCCGAGGCTTCGTCCAGGCCGAACCCGCTGACCAGGAGGAAGGGGAGCCCAGGATGGGCGGCCCGGAGGTTGCGGTAGAGGTCCATGCCGCTGGCCCTGGGCATCCGCAGGTCGCTGACCACCAGATCGAAGGGGCCTTGGGTCTGCCAGGCCGCCCAGCCTTCCTCTCCGTCCCCGGCCACGGCGACCTGGGCCCCGGTTCGCGCCAGCAGGGCCTGGATCATCTGCCGGAGGTCCGGTTCGTCGTCCACCACCAGGATTCGCCGCCCCGAGAGATCCATCAGGTTCTGCTGGGGGCCTGTGGGCTGGAGGGGGGCGGGCTTCGGCCCCGGCGCTTCCGGGAGATGCAGCCGGAAGGTGGAACCCTGGCCGGGCGCGCTCTGGACCTCCATCCGGCCCCGGTGGCTTTCGATGATGCCGTAGGCCATGGCGAGCCCCAGCCCGGTGCCCTTGCCGGGCGCCTTGGTCGTGAAGTAGGGCTCGAAGATGCGGGCCTGGACCTCCGGGGTCATGCCCAGGCCCGTATCCGCAACCTCGATCACCACCCAGCCCGGATCGGTTCCGGGATGGGCGCGAAGGGTGAGGGTGCCCCCCTCGGGCATGGCGTCCCGGGCGTTGAGGGCCAGGTTCAGGATCACCTGTTCCAGTTGAACGGCCTGGCCCTGGATGGCGGGCAGGTTGGGAGCCAGTTCCACGTCCAGGGTGATGCGCCCGCCCAGGACCCGCTGCAGGAACGTGGCCAACCCCTGGATCAGGGCGCTGGGATCAAGGCTGCCCTGAAGCTCGGTTCGGACCGTCCGGCTGTAGGCGAGGAGGGCGCGCGTCACTTCCGCGCATCGCTGGGTGGCCTTGCGGGCCTGGGCCAGCTGGCGCGAAGCGGGATGGCCGGGGTCCAGGGCTTCAGCGCACAGTTCCAGCTGGCCCAGCACCACCGTGAGCTGATTGTTCACATCGTGGGCGGCGCCGCTGGCAAGGGAACCAATCAGTTCCCTCCGCTGGCTGGAACGGAGCTGCTCCCGCAGGGTGGTCTGCTCCTCGGCCACGCGGTCCGCTCTTCGCAGGGCCTCTCGGATGGCCCGGGTTTCCCAGGGGCGGGGATCCCGGTCCTCTGGAACGCCCGCGCTGGAGGGCTGATCGGGCGCCGAGGCCCGGACCAGCGTGTCCAGAGGTGTGCCGAAGCGCTGGCTCACCACCCAGGCCCGCCAAGCCAGGATGCCGAAGCCGGCCAGGGCGAGGGCCAGCACGCCCAGGGCCTTGATGCGCGCATTCCCGAGGATCTCCCGCTGGGGGATGGCCACCATCAGGTTCCATCGGAGGCCCGAGGGACCCAGGTAGGGGGCGACCGTGCCGTACAGCCGGCCTGCCTCGGACTGGAGCTTCTGGTGCCGACCGGCGGCGGGCAGGCGGTCCAGGCCCTGGGCCAGGTCACCCAGTTCCGGCACCAGGTTCGGTCCCACCGGCTGGAGGAACGCCTCGAAACGGGTTTCCTGATGTTCGAAGGGGGCCACCTTGGGCAGGATCAGCGCCCGTCCGGCCCCATCGGTGACCAGGACTCGGGTTCCCGGCGTGGGCAGCACGCGCCAAGCCTTGCCCGTGAGGTCATCCAGCATCACGTCCAGGGCGATGACCCCGAGGAACTGACCGTTCCGGTGGACCGGAAGGGCCAGGGTGAGCCCCGGGTCCCGGGTGGTCATGAAGCGATAGGCATCCGGGGACCAGCGGCCTTCAGTCCTTCCCTGAACCCTCTGGTACCAGTCGCGTTTGCGGGGGTCGTAGAGGGTCGGCGTCCAGGGCTCCTGCTCTCTGATCCGGCCATCGGGATGGCGCCGCCGCCAGCGGAGACGGGGCTCCGGTCCGTCCTGGCGGAGTTCCCGGGTGTGCCAGGCTCCTCCGGTTCGCAGCAGCAGCACCGAGGTTCCATCGACCGCGCAAAAGTTGATGGAGGACACGAAGGTCTGACGGGCCAGGAGCGGAATGGTGTGGGCATCCAGGCGCTCGGGATCGGATGGGGAGACTCCCTGATCCAGCCACCAGGCCTGCAGAACCTGGCCAAGCCTCTGGACCGCCTGAAGTTCCCGATCCAGCTCGGTGGCCAGATGGGACATGGAGGCCCGGGACTGCGCCCAGGCCTGGGCATCCAGCGCACGGCCCAGGCTCCACCAGGCCAGGGCCAGCACGAGGGCCAGCACCGTCCCGGCGATGGCCAGGATCTCCGTGAACAGGTGCCGTGTGATGGT
Organism: Acidobacteria bacterium ADurb.Bin340; assembly: GCA_002068835.1. GTDB lineage: Bacteria > Acidobacteriota > Holophagae > Holophagales > Holophagaceae > MWBB01. The sequence continues at coordinate 16,227 of MWBB01000027.1, forward strand.
GCGCATCGAAGCCCTTCATCGGCCTTCGGGCGGGGGAGGGTGAATCAGCGGCAGAGGAGCAGGATCTCCCGGACCTTGGCCGCATCGAGGTCCTTGCGTTCGCCGAGGGGCAGGACGCCCCGGCGCTCCAGGCGGGCCACGATCTCTTCGGCGCGGTCCCGGTCGGGGTTGTAGTCCTCCAGGTGGGTGGACACGCCCAATGATTCGAAGAACTCCCGGGTGCGGACGATCCCGCCTTCCACGCGCACCCCTTCGCTGCCTTCCCGCAGGCCCCACACCCGCTCGGCGAACTGGAGGAGCTTGGCCCGCTTGCCTTCCCGCTGCACCCAGAGGAGGTTGGGCAGCAGGATGGCCAGGGTCCGCCCATGGTCGATGCCGTGGAGGGCCGTGAGTTCGTGGCCCAGGGCATGGGTGGACCAGTCCTGGGGCACCCCGGCCCCGATGAGCCCGTTCAGGGCCAGATTGGCGCACCACATCAGCGAAGCTCGGGCCTCGTAGTCCTGGGGTTCGGCCAGCGTGCGGGGGCCGACCTCGATGAGGGTCTGGAGGATGGACTCGGCCAGCCGGTCCTGGAGGGGGGCCTCGGCGGGATAGGTCAGGTACTGCTCCATCACGTGAACGAAGGCATCCACCACGCCATTGGCCACCTGGCGGGGCGGAAGGCTGAAGGTGGCTTCGGGATCCAGCACCGCGAAGCAGGGAAAGAGGCTGGGGTGCCCGAAGGACAGCTTCTCCAGGGTGGACTTGCGGGTGATCACGGCGTAGCCGTTGCTCTCGGAACCCGTGGCGGGGAGGGTCAGCACCGCGCCCAGGGGCAGGGCCGATGCCGGCGGCGTGTGGCGCAGGCAGAGATCCCAGGGGTCGCCGTCGAAGGGCACCGCCGCGGCGATGAACTTGGTGCCGTCCACCACCGAACCGCCTCCGGCGGCCAGCAGGAAATCCACCCGCTCCTGCCGGGCCTTGTCCACGGCCTTCATCAGGGTCTCAAAAGTCGGGTTGGGTTCGATGCCGCCGAATTCCACCACCTCCCGGCCCTTCAGGGCCGCCTGGATCTGGTCGTACACGCCGTTCTGCCGGATGCTGCCTCCCCCGAAGGTGAGCATCACCCGGGCCGCGGCCGGGATCTCGCGGCTGATCTTGGCGATCTGTCCGCGTCCGAAGAGGATCCGCGTGGGGTTGTGGAAGGTGAACGACTGCATGGGAACCTCGCGGGGGGGAAATGCCGCAAGGATACTCCAGCCGGACTCCGGATCAGAGCCAGGGGGCCATCTGGTCACGGAAGGTCCGGCTGAGGGTGAGCTTGGTGCCGTCGCGCATCAGCACCAGATGGTCCCCGCTCGTCCAGGGCTGCAACTCACGGATGAAATCCAGGTTCACGATGGCGCTGCGATGGATGCGCCGGAACTGCGCGGGATCCAGGCGCTGGAGCAGCCCGGTGAGGGTCTGGCGCAGCAGGTGGGAGGTCCCCTCCACATGGAGGCGCACGTAGTTGTCCTCGGCTTCGATCCACTGGATCTGGCTGCAGCGAAGGAGCACGTGGCGGTCCCCCTGGCGCACCAGGATGCGGTCCAGCCAGGGCCGCTCCCGGCGCACGCCTTCCAGCAGACCCTCCAGATCCGGTCGGCCCCCCGTGGCGCACCAGCGGCGGGCCCGGTCCAGGGCCGCGCGGAACCGTTCCGGGTCGAAGGGTTTCAGCAGGTAGTCCAGGGCGTGGACCTCGAAGGCCCGCAGGGCGTGCTGATCGAAGGCGGTCACGAAGAGGGTGGCGGGCATCCGGTCCGCGCCCACGGCCTCGATCACCCCGAAGCCATCCAGCTCCGGCATCTGGATGTCCAGGAACACCAGGTCCGGCGAAAGGCTTTCGATGGCCCGGACGGCCTCCACGCCATGGGCGCATTCGCCCACGATCTCCACATCGGGTTCCTTCTGGAGCAGGTGGCGGATGCGCTGGCGGGCCAGGTCTTCGTCATCGACGATGAGGGCGCGGAGCAGCATGGGATTCCCCGGAAGCAGACGTGGCTCCACGCTCCCACGGCGGGAACCGCGCGTCCACCCGTCATGCGAGCGGAAGACGCAGCGCCACCAGGGTTCCCCGGCGCGGGGCCGTGAGGATCTCCAGCTCGGCCCTTCCCCCATGGAGCAGCCCCAGACGGGCCCGGACATTGGCGAGGCCCGTGCCCTCCCGCCCCGGGCGGAAGCCTTCGCCGTCATCCTGCACTTCCAGCACCAGGCAATCCGAATCGCGCCGGGCCCGCAGGGTGATCGTGCCGCCTTCGGGGCGATCCGCGAGGCCATGCTTCAGCGCGTTCTCCACCAGGGGCTGCAGGATGAAGGCCGGAACCTTGGCGCTGTGAAGCTCCGGCGGGATGTCCTGGATCACCTTCAGGCGGTCGCCAAAACGGATGCGCTCGATGCTCAGGTAGGCTTCGATGAAGGCCAGCTCCTTGCGGAGGCTCACTTCCTGGTCCGGGGGCGCATCCAGAGTCATGCGGAGGAAATCCCCCAGGCGGCCGATCATGCGGTCGGCGGCCTCCGGGTCGGAATGCACCAGGGCCGACACCGAATTCAGGGTGTTGAACAGGAAGTGGGGCTGGAGCTGCATGCGCAGCGCCCGGTGCTGGGCCTCGGCGAAGCGGGCCTCCAGCCGCGCCCCCTCCACCTCCCGCGCCCGCAGGCGCTGGTGGATGCGGAACGCGTGGAAGCCGCCCAGCACCGCCACCATGAGCAGCAGGTTGGTGTGGAAGTACGATGCGAAGAACCGCTTGAGCCCCTTGAAGAACCAGACTATCTGCATGGGCGACGTGTGCTCCCCCAGCAGCAGGGCCAGCAGGTAGGCCACCACCAGGCCCGCGCAGGCCACCACCACCGCCGCGGCGCCATGCAGGAGCCAGGTGCGCCATTCCTCCCAGCCGAAGGATTCCAGGGGGAACCGCTCCGCCAGGGCCAGAAGCAGCAGGCCCAGAAGGCCCCAGGCGGCGTTCTGGCTGAGGTTCAGCGCCAGCACGCGCCACACCGCCATGGAAGGGTACAGGGCGAAATCCCAGGTGGCGTAGTAGAGGCCCAGGAGGGCCCAGAGGCCCCAG
>MWBB01000028.1 GCA_002068835.1 Acidobacteria bacterium ADurb.Bin340
CAGGCCCCTGGAATAGGCCAGGATCCGGGCCGGTTCGAGGCCGGTCGGGCAGGGATCGGGAAGGTCTTCAGGCCGCCAGCCGTAGGCGCGAAGGGTTGCAGAAGATTCAATGCGGCGATCAGACGCCGGATTCGATGCGTGCGTGTGCATGGAGGTTCATTTCAGAAGATGTGGCAAACGGCCCCCGTTTCCAGGGGGCGTGTTCAAGGCTCAAACCGCGCGGGGCCTCAGGCCCCGGCGACTTCTTCCGCCACCGATTTCTTCTGACTGAACGAACGAGAGGATCGCATCCACACTCCGGAAACGACCCTAGCACACGTGAGGCGGGATGTTGCGGCTGTGGCTGGCCAACCCATCGAGGGCAATCCGGATCACGCGTGGCCATCCGCAGCCACCCAACTGCCCTGCGTGGGAGGATGGCCAGAGGGGCTACTTCTGCGGCATCGAGGTGGCCGAAAACCATGAAGGCCCCGTGCCCGTCGGCAGGTGTTGCGAGCGAATCGAAGCCGGGGAGTTCGCCGTCTTCCACCATCCCGCCTACGACTTCGAAGGGGAGGACGCCCAGGTCTTCGCCGCCCTCCACGCAGCCATGGAAGCCTGGAAGTCCGAGAACCGAGGCTTCGCGCCCGATGACACGCGCCCCACCTATCAGCGCCACGGATCTGACACATTCGGCCAGGTATTCTGTCGCCCCGTGAAGCGGGCCTAGCCCCGGCGCCCCTGCGCGGGGCCTGGGTGCGCCCGGACCCGCGTATGATCGAGCTCGGTCGTGTCCATGCATCTGCTCCTTGTCGCCCTTCATATCGAACCCGGCCCTCGGGCGGTCCCCCTCGGCCCGGGGATGCTTGCCGCGGCGCTGAAGAAGCACCATCCAGATCACGTTCAGACCACGGTGGTGGATCTCTTCCTGAACCAGTCCGCGGAAGCCTGCGCGGATGCGCTCCTGGCCCTGGAGCCTGATGCCGTGGGCTTTTCGGTCTACGTCTGGAACCGGGAGCTCGCCCTGGAGATCGCAGGTCTCCTGGGTGAGCGCCGACCGGATCTCCTGCTGCTGGCGGGCGGCGCGGAGGTGACGGCGGATCCGGAGGGCATGAAGGCGGAGGGTGTCTTCGACCTGGTGCTGCCGGGCGAAGGAGAGGAACTCCTGGTGCAGGTCGTCGGCCGCCTCTTCCAGGGTCATCCGCCGGAAGCCATCCAGGCGGACGTGCAGCCCGCACCGGTCATGGATCTGGGTACCTTGCCCTCCCCCTTCCTGGACAAGACCCTCGACCCCAGCCGCTATTCCGGCATGCTCTGGGAGCTCTCCCGGGGCTGCCCCTTCAAGTGCGACTTCTGCTTCGAGTCCCGGGGCGTGGCGGGGACGCGGCGGATCCCCATGGAGCGCCTGGAGGCGGAGCTGGCCCGCTTCGAGGCCTGCGGCGTCAGTCAGGTCTTTGTCCTCGACCCCACCTTCAATGCCGAGCCGGAGCAGGCCAAGGCCATCCTGCGCCTCATCGCCCGCGTGGCGCCGGACATCCACTTCTTCTTCGAGATCCGCAGCGAGTTCATCGACGCGGAAATGGCGCGGCTCTTCGCCTCCGTGCGCTGCACCCTCCAGATCGGCCTCCAGAGCGCCCACGACGCCGTGCTGCGCCACCTCAGCCGCCGCATCCAGCCCCGGGCCTTCCAGGCCAAGCTCCTGCACCTGCACCAGGCTGGAGCCACCTACGGCCTCGACCTCATCTATGGCCTGCCCGGCGACACCTTGCAGGGCTTCCTGGATAGCCTGGATTTCGCCCTCGGCCTCGCCCCAAACCACCTGGATCTCTTCCCCCTTTCGGTTCTTCCCGGCACGCGCCTCGCGGAGACCGCGCCCAGCTTCGGGCTCGAGCATCTCCCCCGCGTCCCCTACACCGTGCTCAGCTCGCCGACGTTCAGCGCCACGGACATGGCGGAAGCCGCGCGCCTCGCCCGGGCCTGCGACCGGCTCTACAACGAAGGCAAGGCCGTGCCCTGGTTCGGCCTCCTGCTGGGGGCCCTGGAAATGGCGCCATCCGAGCTGATTCGTCGCTTCGCGGATCGCCTGGAGGTCCATCCATGCGTGACCGTGGCGGATTTCATCGCGGACCAGGTGGAGGAGCCCGCCCAGGCTTCCGTCGTCCACAGCCTCGTCGTTTGGTTCACCCACGTGGGGGAACTCACGGAAGCCTCAGCCCAGGCCCCTGCAGGTGCGGCTCCGATCCAGCGCCGAGTGATCTTCCGGCGGGATCCCGAAGCCCTCCTGGACCTTCTGGGGCAGGGCATCACGGAGCTGGAGGACCTGGCCTGCGTGGTGCCGGAATCGCCGGTGGAACGGCTGCTCTCCATTCAGGGCGGGGAACCGATCATCCAGCGCCTCCACGCATCCGATGCCCCTTCCGGAGCCCACCATGGTTGACACGAGCGCCACCGATCCCCTGCATGGCGTGACCCTGGAGCTGTTGGTGACGCGGCTCTCCGAATACTACGGCTGGGAGGAACTGGGCCGCCTCATCCCCATCCGATGCTTCAACATCAACCCCAGCGTGGCCTCCAGTTTGAAGTTCCTCCGCCGCACCCCCTGGGCGAGGGCCCAGGTGGAAGCGCTCTACCGCAGCCTCTGCTGACAGCCTCCACGCCCAGCCAAGATCGTGCCCCAGGTGGACGATGACAAGGACGACGAGCCCGCTTCCGGTGGTTCGGTCTGCGACGAGGAAACCAGGACGAGACGGACCGTCCGCCGCCGCTGGATACCGTGGGCCAGGCTTTTGCGACCGATGTTCGGGATTGATGTCCTTGGATTGCCCTGCTTGCATGCAGGGGATTGCCTGGATCCCCAGCCCAGCGTCATCCGCGCGACCCGCGCGAGTTCTGTTAGGCGCTCTTAGCCACCCGCATTTGGGGGGTTTGAATTCCAGATCCCCCCAGATTGGCGCAGATAAAAACCCAGAGCACCTCGGTTCTTCCTGGTGAACCTTGGTGCTCTTGGCGTCTTGGTGGTTAAGTTTCTCTGCACTCTAGCCCCGCCTTCAGGAGTCCCCATGTCCTACAGTTCACCCCTCGGAACCCCCGTCACACACACCCATCTGAAGTCCCCCGCGCACCTCTGCGATGTCTCGGGGATGTGTGCCAACTGCACGGCCGACTGTCTTGGCCCCTGCGAGATCGGGCTTTCGGCCATCCGGGGGGCCGAAGCCGTCAATCCCTTCGCCGCCGATATCAACCAGTTCGCGTCCGAGAAACGATACCCCCTGGACTTTTCCGCCTTCACCATCAATGGCCGCGTCTTCGGGGCCCAGGGATGCGCGGAGGATGCCGACCTAGCCACCTTTCCCAGGGTCCGCCTGCAGAGCACCTTTGGCCGGAGTGCGAAGGTTCCGCTGGACGCCCCCTTCCTGCTGCCGGCCATGGCCAAGCTGAACTGGAAGGACTACTTCGCAGGCGCGGCCCTTGCAGGCGTTCCGGCGGTCATCGGCGAGGACGTGGTGGCCAAGGACAAGGCGCTGGAGATGGCGGATGGCCGCGTGACCGCTTCGCCCCTCCTCGCCGCCATGGTGGAGGCCTTCCAGGCGCACCACCGTGGCGCCGGGCGGATCATCCTCCAGGGCAACTTCGATGACGAGGCCAAGGGCGTCCTGGAACATGCCATCACCCACCTGGGCGTGAAGGCCGTGGAGCTGAAGTTCGGCCAGGCCGCCAAGGGCATCCAGGGCTACGGGAAGGTGCCGGATCTCGCCGAGGCGCGGCGCTTCCAGAAGATGGGCTACCTCATCCATCCCGATCCCTCGGATCCCGCCGTGGCAGAGGCCCACGCCCAGGGGCGCGGCCCCGTCTTCGAGAAGATCGGCAAGCTGCCCCTGTGGAACCCGGAGGGCCTGATCCGGCGGGTGGCAGAGCTGCGGGATCTGGGCGCCGAGCAGGTCTGCTTCAAGACTGGGCCTTTCGCCCCGAAGGACCTGCGCCTCATCCTGGAGATCGCCTCCGAGGCCGGCGTGGACCTGGTGACCTTCGATGGCGCCGGCGGGGGGACGGGCCACAGCCCCGTGAAGATGATGAACGAATGGGGCATCCCCACCGTGCAGCTGGAGCAGCTCGTGTTCGAGCTGGCCCGCAAGCTCCACCACCTGGGGCGTCCGCTGCCCCAGATTGCCATCGCCGGGGGATTCGCCACGGAGGACCAGGTCTTCAAGGGCCTGGCCCTGGGGGCACCCTACATCGGCCTCGTGGCCCTCGGCCGAGCGGCCATGACGGCGGCCATGGTGGGCCAGCGCGTGGGCGAAGCCCTCCAGGCGGGCGAGGTCCCCAAGGAATACGCCTGCTTCGGATCGAGCGTCGAGGAGCTCTTCGCCGACCTGCGGATCCTCAAGGGACTCTATGGGAGTGCGGCGGGGAGCTTCGCCCCTGGCGCCATCGGCGTATTCTCCTACCTCAACCGCGTTTCCGTCGGTCTGCGGCAGCTCATGGCCCTCAACCGCAAGTTCGCCCTCGAGCACCTGGACCGCAATGACCTGATCCCCCTCACCGAGGCCGCCGCCCGCGCCACGGGCCTGCCGACGGTCCAGGACCTCACGAGGCTGGAAGTGGAGGAGATGGGGAAGTAGAAATCACGCTCGGGGAGCCCACGAGGCCCCACGAAACCGGGCCCACCCTCCTCGCTGAAGACGACCCACAAAGCAAAGGGCCCGCCGTTGGCGGGCCCTGGCACTGAATTTCGTAGGCCTGGTGGCGACTAGGAGCCTACTTGGCTTCGAGGCTGGCCTGGGCGGCGGCCACGATCGCGATGGGGACGCGGAAGGGGCTGCAGCTCACGTAGTTGAGGCCGACCTTGTAGAAGAACTTCACGGAGCGGGGATCACCGCCGTGCTCGCCGCAGACGCCGAGCTTGAGGTCGCTCTTCACGGAGCGGCCCTTCTCGCTGGCGATGCGGACCAGTTCGCCGATGCCCTGCTGGTCGAGGCTCTGGAAGGGGTCGTCCTCCAGGATCTTCTTGGCGACGTAATCAGGCAAGAAGCTGCCGGAATCGTCGCGGCTGAAGCCGAAGCCCATCTGGGTGAGATCGTTGGTGCCGAAGCTGAAGAAGTCGGCCTCGGCGGCCACCTGATCCGCGGTGAGGGCGGCGCGGGGGATCTCGATCATGGTGCCGATGGGGCAGGAGAACGTGGTGCCGCGTTCCTTGTTGATCTGCGCCAGCTCATCCAGCATTTCGGCCTTGGTGAAGGCCAGTTCCTTCACGTGGCCGATGAGGGGCACCATCACTTCAGGCAGGGCCTTGACACCCTTCTTTTCGACATTCAGGGCGGCCTCGCAGATGGCGCGCATCTGCATGCGGATGATCTCGGGGTAGGTGATGCCGAGACGGCAGCCCCGGTGGCCCATCATCGGGTTGAATTCGTGGAGCTTCTCGACGCGCTGCTTGACCTCTTCGAGGCTTACGCCGAGCACCTTGGCCATTTCGGCCTGGCCCTTCTCGTCGTGGGGCACGAACTCGTGGAGCGGGGGATCAATGAGGCGGATGTTCACAGGCAGCCCGTTCATGGCCTCGAAGATGCCCTCGAAGTCCTTGCGCTGCATGGGCAGGAGCTTGGCCAGGGCCTTCTTGCGGCCCTCGACATCCTTGCTGAGGATCATTTCGCGCACGGCGATGATCCGCTCACCCTCGAAGAACATGTGCTCGGTGCGGCAGAGGCCGATGCCCTCGGCGCCGAAGGCGCGGGCCACGTTGCTGTCATTGGGGGTGTCGGCATTGGTGCGGACCTTCATGGTGCGGTGCTTGTTGGCCCACTCCATGATCTGGGCGAAGCGCTGGTAGGTCTCGCTTTCCTCGGCCTTGAGGGTCTTCTCCACGAGCACCTGGTTCACTTCGCTGGGGAAGGCGCTCAGCTTGCCGGCGTAGATCTCGCCCGCGGAGCCGTCGATGGAGATGAAGTCCTCGCCAGCCTTCAGCACGAGGCTGCCCACGCTGACGGTACGCTTGGCCACATCGATGATGAGGTTGGAGGCGCCGCAGACGCAGGGCTTGCCCATGCCGCGGGCCACCACGGCCGCGTGGGAGGTCATGCCTCCGCGGGCGGTGAGGATGCCCTGGGCCGCTACCATGCCCGCCAGATCCTCGGGGCTGGTTTCGATACGGACCAGCACCACGGGACCCTTGGCGGAAAGCTGCTCGGCCTCCTCGGCGGACAGAGCGATCACGCCGGCCGCGGCGCCGGGGCCCGCCGGCAGGCCCTTGGCCATCATCTTGCCGTCCTTCTTGAAGGCGTTCTTCTCCTTGATGTCGAAGATGGGCGCCAGGAGCTGGGTGAGGTCATCGGCATTGATGCGCTTCAGGCCTTCCTTCTCGTCGATCATGCCCTCCTTCACCATGTCGAGGGCGATGCGGATGCCCGCCAGGGCGGTGCGCTTGCCATTGCGGGTCTGGAGCATGTAGAGCTTGCCCCGTTCGATGGTGAACTCGAGGTCCTGCATGTTCTTGAAGTGCTTCTCGAGCTTCTGGCAGGTGGCGTAGAGCTCCTGGTAGACGGCGGGCATGGCCTCTTCCAGGCTCTTCAGGCCGCTGTCGCCGGCCTGGTACCTGGTGATGGGCTGGGGCGTGCGGATGCCGGCCACCACATCCTCGCCCTGGGCGTTGATGAGGTACTCGCCGTAGAAGTAGGGTTCGCCGGTGCCGGGATCGCGGGTGAACGCCACGCCGGTGCCGCAGTCATCGCCCATGTTGCCGAAGACCATGGTCTGCACGTTGACGGCCGTTCCCCACTCGTCGGGGATGCGGTTCATGCGGCGGTAGATGATGGCGCGCTCGGTGTCCCAGCTGTTGAACACGGCGCGGACGCCGCCCAGGAGCTGCTCCCAGGGATCCTGGGGAAAGTCCTTGCCGAGCTTGGCCTTCACGATGGCCTTGAACTCGGCGCAGAGGGCCTTCCATTCCTCGGCGGTGATCTCGGTGTCGAGCTGCTTGCCGGTTTTGTGCTTCAGCTCTTCGATCTTCTCCTCGAAGTGGTCCTTGTGCACGTCCAGCACCACGTCGCTGTACATCATGATGAAACGGCGGTAGCTGTCGTAGGCGAAGCGGGGGTTGTTGGCGGCCTTGGCCAGGGCTTCGACGCTCTCGTCGTTGAGGCCCAGGTTCAGCACGGTGTCCATCATGCCGGGCATGGAGTCCCGGGCGCCGGAGCGCACGGACAGCAGCATGGGGTTCTCGCCCTGGCCGAGCTTCTTGCCCTGGTTCTTCTCCAGCCAGGCGAGGGCTTCCTTGATCTGATCGACCACTTCAGTGGGGAGCACCTTGCCGGCCTTGTTGTACAGGCTGCAGACATCGGTGATCACGGTGAAGCCAGGGGGTACCGGCACGCCGAGACCGGCCATTTCGGCCAGGTTGCAGCCCTTGCCGCCGAGGGTGTTGCGCATGGTGGCGTTGCCCTCGTTCCGGTCGCCGCCGAACGAGTAGACGTATTTGGTCATGGGTGCTCCTCGCAAAGAACCGTGAAGGTTGCGGGTGGATAGGGAAGGCGCCCGTCCGGACGCGGCCGGACACCGAAACCGGAAGGGTTCCCAATCTCCTATTGTGCCGGCCCGAGCGCCACAGGGAAACCTCGGAGAAGGCGCGGCCCCCATGTCATAATCCAGACTTCCGTTCGCGTCGTGAGGACGCCAGGAGATGCCGATGAACCGTCCGCCCGCGCGGTCTGCCCGTCCCGCCCGCCGCTCGAAGCCTTCGGGGCCCAAGCGCCCCTCGGGGGGAGCGGGAGCCCCCCGGCCCGCTTCCGATCCGTCCCGTCCGAAGCCGACCCCCCGGCCGCGATCCGGCCCCGCCCAGCGCTCCCGCGGGGGCGCCCACCTGGAGCGTCTCCAGAAGATCCTGGCCCATGCGGGCATCGACAGTCGCCGCAAGTGCGAACAGCTGATCCTCGAAGGCCATGTGCAGGTCAACGGGGTGACGGTGACCGAACTGGGCGCCAAGGCCGATCCGTTCCGGGATGAAGTCGCTGTGGATTTCCGGCCCATCCGCAGGGAACAGCCTGTCTACATCATCATGAACAAACCCAAGGGTTACGTCACAACCGTCAAGGACGAGGAAGGGCGGCCCACGGTCATGGCCCTGCTCCACGGGGTGCCTGCCCGGGTCTACCCGGTGGGGCGTCTGGATTTCCAGAGCGAGGGGCTGCTGCTCATGACCAACGATGGGGAACTGGCCCATCGCCTGACCCTGCCGGATCACCACATTCCCAAGGTCTACCTGGTGAAGGTCCACCGCCTCCCGCCACCGGAAACCCTGAAGGAGCTGCGCGAAGGCTTCCGCCTGGATGGGCGCCGCCTGAAGCCCTGCCACATCGAGGTGGTGGACAAGCAGGGCAATCCCTGGCTCAAGGTGACCCTCACCGAAGGCAAGAACCAGCAGATCCGCCGCATGTTCGAAGCGGTGGGGCATCCGGTCCACAAGCTGCGCCGCGTGCAGTTCGGACCGTTGGCGGATCCGATGCTCAAGCCTGGGGTCTGGCGCTTCCTGACATCCCAGGAAGTGACGGCGTTGAAGAGCCTCTGATGCTGCGCTGCGAAACCTTCCCCGTCGGCCCTCTCTCCTGCAATTGCTCGCTGGTCTGGGATCCCGAAGTCGGCACCGGCGTGGTGGTGGACCCTGGCGACGAGGCCGATCGGATCGCCGCCCGTGTGGAGGCTCTGGGCTTCCGGGTGGTGGCCCTCCTGCATACCCACGCCCACTTCGATCATGTGGGGGCCACCGCCGCGCTGCAGGAACGCTGGCAGGCGCCGGCCCTGCTGCATCCGGCCGACACCTACCTCGTCGAGGGGATGGATCTCCAGACGAGCCTGTTCGGGATGGATTCCGTCCCACGGCCGGAGCTTTCGCCCCTCCAGCCCGGGGATGTCCATCACGGCCTGACGGTGCTTCCCACCCCGGGCCACACCCCCGGCGGCTGCTGCTTCCACGGCCAGGCCGATGGCTGCGGTCTGCTGCTGGCGGGGGACACCCTCTTCCAGGGAGGCGTGGGCCGCACGGACCTCTGGGGCGGAAGCCAGGCCCAGCTGGAGCAGAGCGTCCGGGAAGTGCTGTACCCCTTGCCCGATGACACCGTGGTGGTTCCAGGCCACGGGCCCCTGACCACCATCGGCCGCGAGGCCGCCACCAACCCCTTCGTTCGGCGTTGAATCACACGCCCCGCTGATCGGGGTCCCAGACCAGCTTGTGGAGCTGGAGCTGGAAGCGCACGGGCACGCGGTCCGCGATGATCCGCTCGGCCAGCCAGCGGGCGTCCAGGCGGCCCCAGACGGGGCTGAACAGGATGTCCAGGCGATCCCAAAGCTCCCGCGCTCGACACCAGTCGAGGGCCCAGGCGTAGTCGGCTTCGTCCGTGAGCACGAACTTCAACTCGTCCTGGCCCGGGACGAGGTGGTCCAGATTGGATTCCAGCCATCGGTGGACCTGGCCGCTGCCCGGGGTCTTGCGGTCCACGATCTTCACCACGGAGGGCGGAACCGGCGCCAGATCATGGCTTCCTGCGGTTTCCAGGGCCACTTCGTAGCCTTCGTCCAGGAGCGCCTGGAGCAGGGCGGGCGCCTGGGGATGGGCCAGGGGCTCGCCGCCCGTGAGTTCCACAAAGGGGGCGTTGGGGCCTCGCTGGGGCGGGCCGATGCGGCGATGCACCTCTTCGAGCAGGTCCTCCTGCGTGCGCATCGTGCCTTCGAAGAAGGCGTACGAGGTGTCGCAGTAGGTGCAGCGCAGGGGGCAGCCCGTGAGGCGGATGAAGAGGCAGGGGCGGCCCGCGCGGGAACCTTCGCCCTGGAGGCTGAGGAAGACTTCGTTGACCTTGAACGGCGTCATGCCCACCGCCGTCCCCCGTCCAGGGTGAGGATCTCGCCCGTGACGTAGGGGCTGTCCGCGATGTAGCGCACGGCGCGGATGAGATCTTCGGGTGAGCCGTTGCGCTGCATCAGGGTGCGCTGGGCCAGGTGGTCCGCATCGCAGTCCGCTTCGGGCATCACCACGCCCAGGGCGTGGCCCGCCACCCGGATCCGGGGCGCGAAGGCCCGGGCGAGGCCGGGAACCAGGGCCCCCAGGGCGGCCTTGGCGGCGCTGTAGGGCAGGTAGTCCTGGAAGGGGCGGTGCAGGGCCGTATCCAGGAGCAGTTGAAGGGACCCGCCGTCCTCGAAATGGGGCGCCAGGGCCTGGGCCGCCAGCAGGGGGAACGTCAGGTTCAGTTCCCAGGTGGCGGCGAGGGATTCCGGATCCCAGGATCCGAAGGGCTGGCGGGGGAAACTGCCGGCTGCGATCAGGGCGCCCCGGAAACGGATCCCCTCGGCGCCAAGCTGGGCCAGATCTGCCATCATCCTAGGAACCAGGCGGGTGTCCGCCGCATCCCAGCGCAGGATCCGCGCCGGGGTTCGAGTTGACAGCGATGCAGTCCCTCCGGATTCCGGCGGCTCCGGGCGCGAGGTCGTGACCACCAGGTTGTGATCCGCGGCGAGGTCTTCCGCCACGCAACGGCCCAGACGGGTCCTTCCGCCCACCACGATCCACCAAGGCCGTTCGTCCACTCATCCTCCTCCGTCTCAGGCTACCGTGTCCCCAACCCTCCGTCGCATCCGCTGGCGCCTCATCTGGATGAGCGTGCTTGCCCTGCTGGTTTCGCTGGGGAGCTTCTACCTCAACCAGTGGGTCTTCAGCTATTCGGACGACCAGTGCTTCTGGAAGGTCCAGGGCAACAAGGTCCTCATCGCAGAAATCCTGCCCAACGGCGTGGCGGAAATCGCCAACCTGCTGGAAGGCGATGAACTGGTTCAGATCCAGGGACGGAAGGTTTCGCCGCGCACCCTGCAGCGTGCCCAGGCCTTCATCAACAGCCAGCCGGAACAGCGGGTGCTGGCCTACACCGTGCGGCGGTGGGATGCGGAGGCCAAGGAGCATCGGACCCTGGTGCTGCCCGTGAAGATGGTGAAGCCCTTCAACTGGGTTTCCTTCAGTGTGCTGCTGACGGGGCTGGTGGCGTGGGCCCTGGGACTGCTGGTGGTGGTTTCCTCGCCCCAGCGCAAGATCGCGCGGCATTTCTTCTACATGGGACTCCTGGCCCTGCTCATGCCCGTGGCCATTCGGGGCACCGTCGGCAATGTTCCCCTGGAGCTGACGGTTCCCACCCTGGTGCTGGAGGGCCTCATCCTCAGTCTGGCGCCCACCCTCTGGGTGCATTTCTTCCTGCGCTTCCCTCATCCCTTCCCGCTGCGCACCCAGCGCATCTTCCTGCTGGTCCTCTACGGAGGGTTCCTGGTGGTGGGCGCGGTGCTCACGGGGCTGCGGGTGCTGCAGGCCGGTCTGGGGCCGGAGTTCCTGGGCGAATTCCTGCGGCTGGCGGGTTTTGGCGCAGAGCGGGTGTTCTTCTGGGGCAACGCCCTGGCTGTGGTCATGGGGCTGGCGCTCTTCTGGATCGGAAGTTTCCGCCTTTCGGATCGACGTCGCCGGGGCCTGCTGCCGGCCCTGATCTTCACCACGGCCCTGCTGGTGGATCTGGGGGCCTACAACGTCCTCAGCTACCAGGCCCAGGGACAGAGCCTGATGTTCCAGCGGGAGGCCTGGGTCTTCTTCGTGCCGCTGCCCCTGCTGCCCCTCTCCTTCGCCTACGCGATCCTGCGCCACGGCCTGATGGATGTCCGCCGCGCCATCGTCCGTTGGGTGACCTACTTCGCCGTGCTGGGGCTGACCCTCGGGCTGTACCTCGCTGGCCTTGCCTACCTGTTCTCTCTGAGCTTCCAGACCATTCCGCCCGCTTGGGTGGGGGCCCTGGTGGGGCTTTCGGCGCTGCCCCTGGGTTGGCTGCTCCGCTGGCTGCTGCAGGCCCTCCGTCGCAGATTCCGAAGGGATCTCCAGTCCGCGCGGGAACTGATCATGGGTGGGTTGCGGGAGACCACCAAGCGCCTCTCGGAAGAAGGACTGCTTTCGGCCCTGAAGGAAAACCTCCAGGAAGCCTTCCGGCCCCAGTTGCTCCTGGTGCTGCCCGTGGTGGGGGGTGCCATCGAGCTTCCGGCACTCTGGGATCTGGATCTGGAAGAGCCCGGGGCCGAAGCCCTGGGGCAGGCCCGGCGCCTCCTGCTGCCTCCAGGCCTGCTCCGGCACGCCCGTGAGAATCGTGAGGTGGTCCTGGGGCTTGGAAATGACGAGGCCGAGTGGATCCGGGATCAGGGCCCTTCCCTGCGCACCCATCTGGACGCACTGGAAGCCCAGGTCATGGTGCTGATCCTCGTGAACAATGAGCCCCACACCGCCCTCCTGCTGGGAGGCAAATACGCCGAACTGAACTACGGCCGGGAGGATCGGGAACTGCTGCGGGAGGTCTCCATGGCCACCGGCATCGTGCTGGAAACGGCTGTGCTGCACCGCCGCATCTTGGACCAGGGGCGGCTGGAGCAGGAACTTCAGACCGCCCGGAGGATCCAGGAGAGCCTGATCACTTCCGAGGCTCCGGCCCTTCCGGGCTTCCAGATGGCGCTGCGCCTGGAACCGGCCCTGGAAACGGGTGGAGACCTGCTTTGGGTCAAGCGGCGTCCGGGTGATCGCTGGATCGCGGCGGTGGGCGATGTGAGCGGCAAGGGCCTGGCGGCCGCGCTCTACATGAGCCAGGCCACGGCCCTGCTCAAGTTCGCCAGCCAGCAGCAGGGGTGGGACATGGCCGCCATCCTGCCGGCCCTGGACCAGACCATGCGCAACCTCATGGGACCTCGCGACTTCCTGACCCTGACCCTGCTGGAATGGGAACCCACGGGCCGGTTCCGCCTGGCCCGGGCGGGGCATCCGCCGGCGCTGGTGGTGGGCGGCCCGAATGCCTCGGAGGTGCGGGAACTGGCCCCTTCGGGTCGGGGACTGGGCCTGCGGCCCGCCGGAGCGCCGGACTGGCAGGTGCTGGAAGGCACCCTGCAGCCCGGGGAATGGCTGGCGATGTACAGCGATGGCTTGACGGAGGCCATGAACCGCCAGGGGGAGCTGTACGGCCAGGAACGCTTCACGGATGTCCTCCAGCGCCTTTGGGGCACGGGGTCGGTGCGTGCGGCCTGCGAAGCGGTTTTCCGGGAAGTGGCCGCTTTCGAAGCCCAGAACCGCGATGATCGGACCCTCTTCATCCTTGGACGGGAGCGAACATGAACAAGCCTGTGCTGCCGGTTCCCCGCTGGATGGGGCCTGTGGTCCTGGGGCTGCTCGCAGGCCAACTGGCCCTGCTCTGGGTGCAGGGCGGGCTGCTGAACCGCCAGCACCAGGATCTGATGGCCCTCCGCGAGGATGTCCAGATCCTGACCGAAACCCTGGAAGACACGCTGATGCCGGCGGAGGACGAGAACGGGATGCTCCCCATGAAGGTGCGCCCCAGGAAAGGGAAAACCCGGATCCAGCGGGTCAGCGTCATGTCCGAGGATCCCGAGCCCGCGGCCCGCGAGCTGGAAGCCAGCCGGGAGTCCGCCCGGAAGGCCGTGGAACAGGCCCGGGACGCCCAGCAGAAGCTTTCGATCCAGGAGAACGCTCGCAAGGCGGAGGAAGCCGCCAAGGTGCGCCGGGCCCAGGGACAGGGCCAGACATGGCTGCTGGCGGCGCTGGCGGCCGGCCTGCTGGCCCTGGTGATCCGCACCTGGCTGCGGCGCCGCGCCTGAAGGTTCGATGGCCTCCCTCCATGACCACCTGCAGGTGGATCCCGAATGCCGGGATCTGGCCGCAGCTGCGGTGCTTGCGGTGGCGCCCCTCCTGGAGGATCCGGATCCTGCGCCGACGGTGGGACGGCTGGAGGCCTGGGCCCTCGAACTGGCGGGCCGGATGCCGCTGCCCTGGAGCTTCCACAGCGCCCTGGACGAACTGAACACCTTCCTTTTCCACGACAAGGGGTTCCAGGGCGACTGGAAGACCTATGCCGATCCCGCCAACGCTGTCCTGCCGCAGGTGCTGGCCCGCAAGCGGGGGCTGCCCATCACGCTCTCGATCCTGTGGATCGATCTGGCGCGGCGCCTCGGTTTCGATGCGGTGGGGGTGGGGCTGCCGGGCCACTTCATCACGGGCATCCGCACCGATCTGGGATTGCTCTATTTCGATCCCTTCAACGGCGGCCTGCCCGTGGGGGAAGAGGGCGCCGCGCGACTGGTCCGCAAGGCAACGCGCGGGCGGGTCGTTTTCGATCCGGCCATGCTGGAACCCCTGGAGCACCGGGCGATCCTGGCGCGGCTGGTGCGGAACCTCCATGTCCGGTACCTGCGGGACGAAGCCTGGGAGGAGGCCCTCTGGACCTCCACCCATCTGGTCCTGCTGCGGCCCGAGGATCCGGAACCCCACCGGGACCGCGCCTTCCTGCGCCTCCATCGGGGCGAGGTGATGGCGGCCCTGGAGGATCTGCGCACCGCCCTCAAGCTGGGCCAGCGGGATCCGCTGCTCACGGAATGGATCGAGCGCCTCGAGAAAGGATGAAATCCCAGGCTGCTTTCTGCATCCTGGTGGCATGGACCTGCAGCGCTTCCTCGAACTCGTGCGGACCCACGGTTGGCAGGGCATGGCCCTGTGGGGCGTGCTCCTGGCCCAGGCGATCCTCTGGGTTGGCCTGGTGCGGCTGCACTTGGCGCTGCGCCGGGAGGAGGCTCCCTGGGAGGAATGTGTCGGAAAGATCCGCAGCGCCTTTCTGCGCAAGGTCAACGGCGCCGAGGAAACCGACGAGCTGAAGGTGCACCGCTACGCACCCCTGGTGGATCGCCTGGTGGCCCTGCATTTCGCCGAAGAGAAGGCGGACCGGTTCGACCGTTGGCTGCTGATGCGTTGGAAGGTGAAGGAAGGCCTGCGCCCCTATTGGGTGCGGTGGGGCCACCTGCTCATCGCCTTCGGCGTGGTGGTCTGGTTCCTCTACGGCCTGCGCATCGATCTGGGCCTGGAACCCCTCAAGCAGACCCCTGTGGACCCCCGCCTGCTCTGGGTCTGGCTGGGCTACGCGATGATCCTGGCCTGGAAGCTCGTGAGCCTCCACGGCAACCTCGATCGCGTGCAGCGGGCCCTCCTGCTGCCTCGCAAGGATGAATAGGCGCTCTAGAGAGCATCCTCTTCCGTGAAGTCCAGGATGTGGCCCGATTTGGCGGCCTTGGTCTGGAGGTAGCGCAGGTTGTGGGGGTTGGAGCCCAGCTGGTGGGCCTCCCGCTGCACATGGATGCCGGCGCTTTCGAGGGCCTGGACCTTGCGAGGATTGTTCGTGAGCAGCTTCACCTTGGTGACGCCGAAGAACCGGAGCATCTCCACGGCCGATTCGTAGGTGCGCAGGTCGTCCTCGAAGCCGAGATGATGGTTGGCTTCCACCGTATCGAGGCCCTGCTCCTGCAGCGCGTAGGCCTTGAGCTTGTTCAGCAGGCCGATGCCGCGGCCTTCCTGGCGAAGGTAGAGCACCATTCCGCCGTGCTCCCCGATGTAGCGCAGGGCGCCCTCCAGCTGGGCGCGGCAGTCGCACTTGAGGCTGCCCATCACATCGCCGGTCCAGCATTCGCTGTGCATTCGAACGGCAATGCGTTTGCGGGCATCGATCTCCCCGGCAACGATGGCGATGTGTTCCTTGCCGGTCAGCTTCTCCAGGAAACCGTAGACCGTGAACTTTCCGAACAGGGATGGCACGTGGGCCTTGGCCACGAAGGGGACGGCTTCCGTTTCGAACCGGGTGACCACTTCCAGGGGGCTGTCCTGGGGGAGGTGGAGCCGGGGTGCGCTGCTGCAGTCCTTGGGGCTCATGGGTGGGTTCCGTGTAAAGAGGTGAAGTCGGAAACGTGGAATAGGTGCGTGGAAGCGTTCGGGGCGGGCAGCGGACCCGCAAGGAGAACGCTGGGATTCAATGAGAAGGATCGGGCTCCAGGTGCTGGATCACGGCGGCATCCAGGCTCGAAAGCGCGGAGGCCAGGGGGCCCTCCAGCTTGGCTCCGGAGGCCAGTCGATGGCCGCCGCCCCCGAAGGTCCGGCAGATGGCGTTCACGTCCACCTGACCCCGGGATCGTAGGCTGGCCTTGATGCGGCCATCCTCCAGCTCGTAGAGCAGTCCGGCCACTTCGACGCCCCGCAGACGCAAGGGCTCGTTGACGAGCCCATCCATGTCGTCATGGTGAGCCCCGCAGGCGGCGAGATCCCCTCGGGTGAGGGCCAGGGTTGCATAGCGGCCTTCGGCCTGGAGACGGAGCGTACCGAAGGCCCGTCCGAACAATCGGAGGCGCTCGGGGCGTCCCTGGTGGTAGAGGGCCTGGTAGATGCCGGCGGGATCCACGCCCTGGGCGATGAGTTCCGCGGCTATCCGGTGGGCCTTGGGCGTGCTGTTGGAGAAGCGGAAGTTGCCGGTGTCGTCCACCAAACCGGCGTAGAGGGCGTCCGCCATGGGGCGGGGCAGGGCCATGCGGGGAGCGGCCAGGTCGTACACCAGCTCTGCGGAGGCGCTGGCGGCGCTGTCCGTGAACTCATGGTCGAAACCTTTGGGCGCGTCTTTCATGTGGTGGTCCAGGCAAGCCTTCACCGCCTTGGATGCCTCGAAGGCCCCCTGCATCATCCCCAGGCGCTGGATCTCGGAGGCGTCCACCAACACCCAGGTGTCGGGCCAATGGGGAAGATCCGCATGGCGCCCGCCGGGCTCATAGGTTTCGATCCAGCCCTCGGGATCCAGGAAGGCCAGGAAGAAGGGCAGGGCGGGGGAGACCACGATGCGGACCTCCCTGCCTGAGTGGCGGAGGAAGTGGGCCAGGCCCACCAGAGCGCCGATGCCATCGGCATCCGGGTTCTCGTGGGTGGTCAAGAGCACCCGTTGGCTGTCCTGGAGGAAGGTCGCGAAGGAATTGAGCATCGCCGCCACGAAAAAAGGGACCCGGACGGCCCCGGGTCCCCTCCAGTGTGGCATCCCTCTCAGATCTGTTCCTTCTTGCTTTCCAGGCTCTTGGGTTTGAAGGACTTGAGCTCGTTCACCACCTCCGCCAGCATGGCCCGTTTCAGGGCATAGGGCAGGAAGGCGCTCTTGAATCCCATGAGGATGACTTCCTTGATCTCATCCAGGCTGAAACCCAACTGCTCATGGAGTACCAGGTATTCCTGGCTGACGGTGGTGTTGGTCACCATGCGGTTGTCTGTATTGACGGTCACCCGCAGGCCCACATCGAAATAGAGGCGGATGGGGTGGTCGCACATGCGCTTCACCGCCTTGGTCTGCACATTGCTGCTGGGGCAGCACTCCAGCGGGATGCGGTGGTCGTTCACGTAGTTCAGGAGGTCGCCGTCCTCCACGAGCCGGACCCCGTGGCCGATGCGGTGGGCGCCGCAGGCGTGGATGGCCTGATGGATGCTTTCGGGACCGTAGGCCTCCCCCGCATGCAGGGTGCAGTTGATGTTGTTGGCCAGCACGCGCCCGAAGGCCTCCTTGTGGCGCTTGGCCGGGAAATCCTCCTCGGCGCCTGCCAGATCGAAGCCCACCACGCCCTTGTTCTTGAAGGCCACGGTGAGATCCGCCAGCTTCAGGCTGATGTCCGGGCTGATGTGGCGCATGCCGCAGAGGATCACGCCGGTCTTGATGTCGTAGCGCTTTTCGGCCTGGGCCAGGCCTTCCAGCACGGCCTGGACGATGGCGTGGAGGGTGAGGCCCTTCTGCTGATGCAGGATGGGGCTGTAGCGCACCTCCATGTAGCGGACATTCTCCTTGGCCGCATCTTCCGCCAGCTCGAAGGCCGTGCGCACCAGGCTTTCGTAGGTCTGCATCACCGAAAGGGTGACGTCGAAGGCCTTCAGGTATTCCACCAGGCTCTTGCAGTCCTCGCCCACCTGCACGAAAGGGCGGAGGCTTTCAGGGGTGTCGCCCGGCAGCTTCACCTTCTGCTGGGCGGCAAGGTCGAGGATGGTTTCGAGACGCAGGCTGCCGTCCAGATGGACATGCAGATCGGTCTTGGGAAGGCGCTGGAGATCCTGGAGGGTGAGTTTCGGCATGGCCCATGGTGCGCCCGGGGGGGGCCACCGGCAAGCCGTTCGTCAGCACCCTCTCAGGTGTGGAGCTGGGCCACCTTGTTGCGGATCTTGGTTTCATCGGCCCGGCTCTGGCAGGCCGGACAGACGCCGAAAATCTGGAGGCTGTGGTGGACCAGGCGGTAGCCGTGTTCCCGGCAGACCTTCTCCTGGAGGCGTTCCAGGTCGCTCCGGTAGAACTCCACCACCTGGTTGCAGCAGAGGCAGATGAGGTGGTCGTGATGCTCATCGTCCCGGGCGGGTTCGTAGTTGGCGTGGCTGGCGCCCAGGCTGTTCTTGCGCACGAGCCCGGCCTGCACCAGCAACATCGCGTTGGCGACAACGTCGTTGAACGGCAGTCTCTCACCGTCGATCTCGGCGTTGATCAGCACGTCGATCATGTCGTCGCGCGGCGGCTCCTGGGTGCGGGCGGTGACCGCGTCGTGCAGATGCTGATAGAGGCCTCCCCAGGCCCCCATCCGTTCCTCCTCGGTCGCACCGTTGAGCGCGGTGTCGGTCAACCCCACACACAGCGGGACATCGTCGATGGGCATGCCCAGGACATACTTGAAGAACACGATTCCGGGCTGGCGCCAGGCAACGTGGGCCAGGTCTCCGGATCCCGATTCGACGAATGCGTCGATCAGTAGGTCGGTTTCGGTCTCGATGTGCGGCCGCAGCGCCTTCATCCGGGCCGGCGAGAAGTACGGGTTGAGCACCTTGCGGAACTTCTGCTGCCGCGGCGGG